>NZ_JBFUGN010000168.1:0-8932 GCF_056402895.1 Rhizobacter sp. P3_B12
CCGCCTACGCAGCCGTGGGCCGGCTGGACGAGGCCGACCGCCTGTACGCCACGGCGATCGACGAGCTCGACACGACCTCGCCGTTTCCGTACGCCTGGATCTGGTTCATGCGCGGCCTGATGTGGTCCGAGCAAGGCGATGACCCGCGGCGCGGCGAAGCGATGTATGCGCAGGCCGTGCGCACGCTGCCGCAGTTCGCCGTCGCGAACATCCACCTCGCGGAACTGGAGGTCAGGCGCGGCGATGAGCCTGCGGCAACGGCACGGCTCGAGCGCATCGCGGCGGCCAGCCACGAACCGGAAGCACTGGCCTTGCTCGGGCAACTCCACATCCGCGCCGGCCAACGCGAGCGCGGCGAGCGCGAGATCGCGCAGGCGCAGCTGCGCTTCGAGGCGCTGCTCGCCAGGCACCCGCTCGCCTTCGCCGACCACGCGGCCGAGTTCTACCTGGGCGCTGGCCAGGATCCGGAGCGGGCCTGGGCCTTGGCGCAGCAGAACCTCGCGGCTCGGCCGACGCAGCGTGCCCAGCGGCTGGTGATGCAGGCGGCGCAGGCCACGGGCCGCAGCCCCGCGCTGCCGCGTCACGTCTCGTCGGTGTCGCGACCGAGGTACTCGCCACCCCAGGAGGCCGGATCGACATCTTCGACCGATTCGGAGAAGGTCCAGACGTGGCCGAAGGGATCGGCCACCGTGAACTGACGCTCGCCGTAGACCTGCGTCTGCGGCGGCCCGATCACCGTGGCCCCGTGGTTGCACGCGGCCTGGAACAGCGCATCCACGCCGCGCACCCGCACCATCACGCACGCCGATGCGACCTCGGCGGACGGCCCGCGTGCCGCCACCACCACCGCGCCCTGCCCTGCCGGCGCGTCCAGCTGCACGCGGTGCGTGCCGATGCGCAGCCGCTCGGTGAAGCCGAAGGCCTTGCACAGCCAGTCGGCGGCCTCGGGAACGCTGGGGTACAGAAGCACCGGGATGACGGCCGAGGCGGGCATCGACCTGTTGCGCGGCAACGTGCTTGACATGGCGAATCCTTTCACCAGGTGCTCGAGATCCGGAAGCACCGTCGGAAGAACGCAGACGACGCCGATCAGGAGCAGCATGAACAGAACGAAGATACCCGAGCCGATGGCGTCTTCGCCGGCCTTCCCTCTCTGGAGTTGCCGATGCCGCCGCCTTGAGAGGAAGGACTGTGCGACCACACCCGCGAGCACCACGGTCCACAGCGAGTAGCAATCCGATGGATCGAACGGGCAACGGGAATACGGATCGGAACCCTGCGTTGTCGACGCGGCGCCGATGTGAGCGCTCGACAGAGGCATCTTCATGACATGAACTCCTGTTCCGCGGAGCACCTCCGACCGTGCCGGGAAGGCTTCCTCTTTTCGCTTCAGGAGACAACTTTCTTCCCTTATGAGGAAGTATATTGACTGTTTCCATCTTCAACAAGGAATATTCTTCAGATGGAAGTGGGGATGCCGCAATGCGAAAATCCAACGCGGATGACCACTTCCCTTTCGACATGACGAGCAGCAGACCCGGCGCGGACGATGGCGAACCATCACTGGCCGCGATCTGCGTTCGCGCACTGCTCGATCGTCACGAAGTCCCCCGGCACAAGCACTCGACGTTGACCGCGGACGTCCTGGGCCTCTCCTACTCGCATGCGCACCGCAAGGTCCAGAAGGATTCGACCTGGTCGCTTGAAGAGCTCCAGCGCATGGCGGAGTTCTTTGGCGAGACCCTCGCGCAACTGGTGAGCCTGGGCGAAGCCGACACGCCGCGGTCGGCCGTGTTGCTCGCCGGATCTGCGCGCGTCCCGTGCCGGGTCTGGCTCGAGCACGAAGCGAAGCCGGCGCGGCCAGGATCGCTGGTTGCGATCGGCGTGGGCAGTGAATGGGTCGTCATGCCCACCGGCGACAACGTGCCTCCACACGCCTTCGGCATCCGCCTGCTCGTGTTGCAGGGCGATGCCCAGACCGCGCGGCGCATCGCCGTGCTCGACGACAAGCGCGACACCACCGACAGCCTGGTCGATGCGCTCGCGGCATCGGGATTCGAGGCCACGCCGTTCTACACGGCGCAGGACCTGGCAGACGCCGTGCGGACGCGCCCTTTCGACGGCTACCTCATCGACTGGATCCTCGGCAGCCAGGACAGCCGCGAGCTGATTGCCGGCATCCGCGAGACCGACCTGCAGTGCCCGATCGGCCTGCTCACCGGCGAGTTCGACACCGGACGCGCCCAGGCGAACGAGGTCGCCGACGCCGTGCGGCGCTACAAGCTGATGTTCTTCGAGAAGCCCTTGCGGTTGCCGATCATCAGCGCCCAATTGACGCAAGCGTTCGGTCCCCGGTGAGGAGGGTCATGACGCCTCGTGCGTCTCGTCGGCCATCGTCACGGGAACACGAACGTCGAAACAGGAGCCGACGCCCGGGCTGCTGTTGACATCAACGGTACCGCCCAGGTGCGCAACGACGGTGTGCACGATGGCCAGGCCGATGCCCACGCCCTCGCGGCCGCCCCGCTCCAGGCTTGCGAACCGCGTACCGGCCAGGAAGAGGCCCGGCAGATGCTCCGGTGCAATGCCTCGACCGGAATCGGACACCGTCATGTGCAGTTCGCGTGCCGTCGCGTGCAGCGTGACGTGGACATGCCCCGAGTCGGTGTACTTCACCGCATTGCTGACGAGGTTCGAGAGCACCTGGACGATGCGCTTCGGATCGGCGACGACGAAGACCGGATCCTCCGGAACGTGGGCGCTGAGCTCCAGGCCCTTGGCCGACGCCTGCTGCTTGAAGGTGTCGACGACATCGCGAACGAGATCCCCGGCCTCGAAGGCCTCCGGGTGGATCTCCAGGCGTCCCGCTTCGCCGGTGGCCAGCGTCAGCAGATCGCGCAATTGCGTGTTCATGGCGTTGGCAGCGCGCCGGATGCGAGCGACGAACTCGTCGTTGGCGGCACCGCCCGTGCGGTGCGCCATCACGTCGAGCGCGCAATGGATGTCCTGCAACGGCGATCGCAGTTCGTGGCTGACCATGGCGAGGAAGTTGGCCTTCGAACGAATGGCATCTCGGAGCTTGCGTTCCGATGTCGCAAGCGTCACCAGCCAACCGGCGACCAGGAGCCATGCGGCCGTCAGCACGCTCCACAGCAGCGTGCGCCGTTGCAGCAACGCATCCACAGCCGCTTCACGGCTTCGCATTTCCTCGATCCTCACTTCATTGGCCAGTCGCACGAGCACGGGCTCGACGGCCTCGAACAGCGGCAGCAGTTCGATCGCACTCTCACGGCCGAAATCCTGGCGTTTCAATCGATGCATCACCCGCAGCTGGAAGCCCTGCAGCGTCTCGACATTCGCCGAATAGCCCTCGAWTCCGGCGAAGTAGCGGGTCAGTTCAGACGGAACGATYAGGATCCGCGCCTTGGACTCCAGGATGTCTGCGCGCAGATGGCGACGGTCCTGCTCGACGGATTCGCCGGCCGCCTCCACGCGCACCAGTTCGCGCATGCGATAGAACGCCAGCTGGTACTGGGCAACGCTCCAGTAGTAGCCCTCCCGAGGTCCGCTGAGTGACCAGGCGGAATCATCGGGCCGGTACAGCGCGTAGGCTCCACCGATGAAGACCGCGCTGAGCAACGCCACCTTGCCCAGCAAGTGCCAGCCGGGTGACAGCATCTTGCCGATGCGGGCGTTCATTGCACGTCGATCCGGTTGACTTGCCAGATGAACTTCGCTTCCGTCATCGGCGTGCTCAGCTCTCGGGGGCGGTCATCGCGCGGGTAGATGACGAACAGCGGCCCCCACTGGCTGCGTTGCAACCGATTTCCATCGCGGCTGTGGGCCAGCACGATGCCCCAGCGCGTCATGTCATCCCAGGGGATCGTGACGTTGTAGTCGTCGACCGCCGTGATGCGCAGTGTCGTTCCCGTCCACGCGCCAACCTGGGCCATCACCACATCCACGCGAGGTCCTTCCCATCGAGACTTCGGCGTCCACGTGGTGCCGGTGACGATGACCGATTGCGGCAAGCGCATGAACTCGTTTTCCGTGAAAACGAAAACGTTGCCAGCGTTGCGTTTTCCAATCTTGCCGCCTACGGTCAGCAGTGCGCCGTCTGCGGCCCAAGCTGGAACTGTCGTTGCTGTCAACCCTGACAAAAGTGTTCTACGTCGCATCTTTGTCCCCGACTAGACTGCCGCGGATGCTAGGCGCCAACATGGCGCAGCGACAGACAGACAAAGGGACCCCATGCCAAGAATCGACCTGGAAGTCGTCGTGATCACCGAGATTGGAATTGCCCCGACGGAGATCGGAACCCAGCAGTCGTTGAACGTTCGCGTCGGCGTCGAGATCGAGGCCGACGCAGCGGACAAGGCCGCCCAGACAGCCGACATCCACCAGACCCTCGACTACAGCCACTGCCGCAGCATCGTGCGGCACGTCTTCGAGGGTTGCCGCTTCGACCTGCTCGAAGAACCCACGCTTCTCATCAAGCGACAGATCGAAGAACTGCCGCATGTGCGATCGGTCGTGGTGAGCATTGCGAAGGCCCATCCGTGGCCGGACGTGCCCAGCGTTCGCTTCACCGCATGAAGGCAGCGCTCGTCACGGGCGCTGCCGCGCGCGGCGGTGCGGCCATCGCCCGAGAACTGCATCGTCGCGGGCTCAAGCTGCTGCTTCACCACTCCCCACGTTCTGCCACACAGGCGCAAGCACTGGCCGGCGAGTTGAACGCCACTCGCCCGGCAAGCGCCGCAACCTGGTGCGCCGATTTCATCGAGCCCGTTGTTCGCGTGCCGGGATGGATCGTCGACGCCGCCGTGGAGGTGTGCGTGTGCAACGCATCGGTGTGGGAGGCCAGCACGCTCGCCGACTGCGACCGGGCCGCGGCAGACTGGAACGTGCATGTGGCGTCGCACGCGGCGGTGCTGGCGGCGCTGAGGGCGAGCCTGCGGTCCATCGTCACGATCACGGACGTGCATGCTGACCGGCCCGCGCGGGGTCACCTCTGGTACACGACAACGAAGGCGGCCCTGCAAGCCATGACGATGGCGCTTGCGGCAGACTGGTCACCGCAGGTTCGCTGCAACGTCGTCCAGCCGGGCACGCTGGTCTGGCCGGAGGGGTGGTCCGATCGCGCCCGGCAGGAGTCGGTGCTGCGCGGTATCCCGTTGGCACGCGAGGGCAGCTTCGAAGAACTGGCGGCCACCGTCGGCTGGCTCGCCCTGGACGCACACTACGTGACGGGCCAGATTCTGGCCGTCGATGGCGGACGAAGCCGTGTGCTGTGCGATTGAAGGAGCGCTCGACCATGAAAGCATATTCGGGAAGCTGCCTCTGCGGGCAAGTGCGAGTTTCCGTGCAGGGCGAGCCGCTGCGCGTCGGCATCTGCCACTGCACCGACTGCCGGCAGGAAAGCGGCTCGGCCTTCACCTTCTACGGCATCTGGCCGACCCCGCAGTTCGAGCACGCAGGCGACACGGCTCACTTCAAGGGACGATATTTCTGCACCCGATGCGGGTCGCGGCTGTTCTCCGTCGACGAGCGAGAGGCCGAGATCAAGCTCGGCCTGCTGTCGCAAGCCCCCACCCCGCTGGTGCCGAGCTACGAGCTCTGGGTCAAACGCCGCGAGCCCTGGCTGCGGCCGGTCGACGGCGCCGTGCAGCACGACGAGGACCGCACCTGAACCCCGCTGCACCGCGATTTGGAAACATCGCGTGACGACGGGCGCTCAGGCGCAGAGTGGAACCGTATCCACTTTCATCCCTACATCGCGTTGCAACGGACGCACACGCACACAGATCTGGACCGGCGGGCTGCCTAGGATCCGCCCGCACCCTTCAGACCTGGAGCCCACGTGACACTCACCCGCCGCACTTTCCTCGGATCCGCCGCTGCTGGCGCGGCCTCCGGCGCGCTGCCCTTCGCCACCGGAGCGGCCCACGCCGCGAGCCCCGTCGGCGACGTGGTCGGCAAGATCACCGTCGGCTACCAGGGCTGGTTCGCCTGCGCGGGCGACGGCGCGCCGATCCGCGGCTGGTGGCACTGGTCCAACGACTGGGGCCGTCCGCCGTCGCCGTCGAACAAGGCCATCAGCGCGTGGCCCGACATGCGCGACTACGCCGCCGGCTACCGCAGCGACTACGGCAACCTGAACAACGGCTCGCCGGCCACGCTGTTCTCGTCGTACGACCAGTCCACGGTCAACACGCACTTCCTGTGGATGCAGCAGAACGGCTGCGACACCGCCGCACTGCAGCGCTTCAACCCGAACGGCGGCGAGGGCGCCACGCGCGACGCGATGGCGGCCAAGGTGCGCACTGCCGCCGAGGCGACCGGGCGCAAGTTCTACATCATGTACGACGTGAGCGGCTGGGCCAACATGCAGCCGGAGATCAAGGCCGACTGGACCAACAAGATGGCCGCGCTGGTCGCCTCGCCGTCCTACGCGAAGCAGAACGGCCGCCCGGTGGTGGGCATCTGGGGCTTCGGCTTCAACGACGACAACCACCCGTGGCCGGCGGCGGCCTGCCTCGACGTCATCAACTGGTTCAAGGCCCAGGGCTGCTACGTGATGGGCGGCGTGCCCACCTGGTGGCGCAACGGCAACAGCGATTCGCGCGCCGGCTACCTCGACGTGTACCACGCCTTCAACATGATCTCGCCGTGGATGGTGGGGCGCATCGGCGACGCCGCCGGCTCCGACTGGTTCTACGCCAATGCCAACCAGCAGGACCAGGCCGATTGCAATGCGCACGGCATCGACTATCAACCGTGCGTGCTGCCGGGCGACCTGGGCGCGCGCCAGCGGGCCCATGGCGACTTCATGTGGCGGCAGTTCTACAACATGGTCCGGGTCGGCGCGCAGGGCATCTACATCTCGATGTTCGACGAGTACAACGAGGGCAACCAGATCGCCAAGACCGCCGAGACCGCGGCCTTCCTGCCGTCGAACTCCGGCATGCTCGCGCTCGACGAGGACGGCACGCCCTGCTCGTCCGACTACTATCTGCGCCTCACCGCCGACGGTGGCCGCATGCTGAAGCGCCAGATCGCGCTCACGCCCACCCGCCCGACGCAGCCGGTGGCCGGCGGCACGACGCCGGGCACCGGCCGGGTCGTCAGCCTGCGGGCACGCGTCAACAACGCCTACGTCTGCGCGGAGAACGCGGGCGACGGCGCCTTGATCGCCAACCGCGCGGCCATCGGCGGCTGGGAGCAGTTCGACCTGCTGGATGCCGGCGGCGGCAACGTGGCGCTGCGCTCGCATGCGAACGGCAAGCTCGTCACCGCCGACAACGCCGGCAACTCGCAGCTGATCGCCAACCGCACCGCCATCGGCCTGTGGGAGACCTTCCAGCTGATCCGCAACCCGAACGGCAGCGTGACGCTGCGAGCGCTGGTCAACAACCGTTATGTCACGGCCGAGAGCGCGGGCGCCGCGCCGCTGATCGCCAACCGGACGGCGATCGGGCCGTGGGAGCAGTTCGACCTGATCGGCGGGTGATCACCCCCATCACCCCCATCACCCCATCAGCACCAGCGATTCCTCCGGGTACCGGTTGCACATGAACTCCACGAACGCGCGGACCTTCGGCGCCGGCAGGCGTCGCGATGTGTGCAGCACCCACAGCGCGACCTCCACGCCCGAGACCGTCCCCCACTGAACCAGCTCCCCGCGGGTCAGCTGGTTCCATGCGATGGACTGCGGGATGAGGGCCGCGCCGGCGCCGGCGACGGCCGCGTCGCGGACCATCAGGAACGATGACAGCCGCAGCTTCGGGATGGGGTCCAGGACCAGGCGCCCCTCGTCGAGCTTCCAGTGGGTCGGCTGGAAGCTCGTGGACACGATGCCGGGCACGGCCCTGACCGCACCCGGGCCGGGCATCGGCACCGAGGGCGCGGCCACGACGACCAGCCGGTCCTTCGCGAAGCACCGCCCCACCAGGCTGCTGTCCGGGCTGGGATTGATGCGGATGGCGGCATCGAACTGCTCCTCGACCAGGTCGACCAGGCGGTCCTCGGCCACCACCTCGCAGGTGACCTCCGGGTAGGCCGCGCAGAACTCCGCACTGATCCGCCCCATCGCCAGTTGTGAGAACAGCACGGGCGCGGCGATGCGCAGGCGCCCGCGCGGCATGGCCACCCCCTCCCGGGCCGCGGTCATGGCTTCGGCCACCTCGTGGATCGGCCCTTCGGTTCGGGCCATCAACAGCTCGCCGGCTTCGGTGAGTTTCAGCCCACGGGCGCTGCGCTCGATGAGCCGCACGCCGAGCTGCTCTTCCAGGTCGGAGATGCGCCGCGACAAGGTCGCCTTCGATTTGCCGCTGGCACGGCTCGCCTTTCCCAACCCCCCGCTCGTCGCGACAAGCGCGAAATCGGCCACTGCGTTCAGATCCATGCTGTTCCATATTTGAAACGGTGTATCTACATTTTGGCGCCTTTGTTTTACTGGTGCAACAGCCTATCTTCTCGTCATCGCAACTTGATACGAGGAACTTCAAATGAGCACCACCCAACAACGCGCTGTACTGATCCGGGCTTATGGAGGCGCCAGCGCCGCCGAAGTGGCCGAGATCGCCAAGCCGGAAGCCGGGCGCGGCGAAGTCCTGGTCCGGGTTCGGGCCGCGGGCGTGAACGGCATCGACTGGAAGGTCCGCGAGGGCTATGTCCGGGATGCCTTCCCGCTTCAACTGCCGGCCGTGCTGGGCATCGAACTGGCGGGCGTGGTCGAGGCCGTCGGCCCCGGCGCCTCCCGCTTTCGCGTCGGCGACCGCGTCATGGGCCCGCTGGGCCGGCTCGGCGCCTACGCCGAGTTCGTGGCGGTCGACGAAGGCAACCTGGCTCGCACGCCTGACGGTCTCGACGACGTCCAGGCAGCCGCCATTCCCGTGGCAACCGTGGCGGCCTGGCAGAGCCTGCATCTCGC
>NZ_JBFUGN010000169.1:0-8926 GCF_056402895.1 Rhizobacter sp. P3_B12
GGTCAGCGAAGCGATCGGCAGCACGGCACCGGGGTTCGTGCTGAACAGCACTTCATTGGTGTCCTGGTCCATCACCAGGGCCACGCTGGATTTCAGCTCCAGCGCATCGACCGTGCTGTGCAGGCCGGCGATCTGGCCGAACGACGGACGCGCCGGCACGTAGGCGACGGTGCGAACCCGCTTGCTGCGGGCGGCGCTCTTGGAGGACTTGGCGGGGGTGGCCTTGGCGCTGGCAGCGGCCTTGCGCTTGGTGGGCTTGGCGGTGCCGTCTGCGGCAACTGCCGCCAACGGAAGCGCAACTGCAGTGATCAACGTGATCAACCCGCGAATCATCGCCGATACCGAAATTTGCATCTTTTTTGCCACAACAACCCCTTGACAGCCGCTGACGCGAGTGTAGGTGAAAGAAAAAAAGCGCGCAAGATCAAAAACTTACGCGCCCTTTCTCCTTCTGTACCTTAGGGTTTGTCAGGTCTGTGACAAAGTCATCAGATCAGCCTCATCCCTGGGCAGCGACGCGTTCGCTCTTGCTGTGCAGCTTGTTCATGGCTGCGAGGTAAGCCTTGGCCGAAGCCACCACGATGTCCGGATCAGACCCGACTCCGTTGACGACGCGGCCACCATGCTGCAGTCGAACCGTCACCTCTCCCTGGGATTCTGTGCTCCCCGACGTGATGGCATTGACCGAATAGAGCAGCATTTCGGCGCCACTTTGCAGCTTGGATTCGATCGCCTTCAGACTGGCATCGACCGGGCCGTTGCCGTCGCTCTCGGCATGGTGCTCGATGGCGCCGGCCGAGAACGCGACCTTGGCGTGCGGCCGCTCGCCCATCTCGGAGTGCTGCGACAGCGCGAGCAGCCGGTAGTGCTCGCTCTCGGCCATCACCGCCTCGTCCATCACCAGCGCGAGGATGTCCTCGTCGAAGATGTCGCTCTTGCGGTCGGCCAGCTCCTTGAACTTGGCGAACGCCGCATTGATCTCGGCCTCGGATTCCATCGCGATGCCGAGGTCCTGCAGGCGCTGCTTGAAGGCATTGCGACCCGACAGCTTGCCCAGCACGATCTTGTTGGCCGCCCAGCCCACGTCTTCGGCACGCATGATCTCGTAGGTGTCGCGCGCCTTCAGCACGCCGTCCTGGTGGATGCCGGACGCATGTGCGAACGCATTCGCGCCGACCACCGCCTTGTTCGGCTGCACCACGAAGCCGGTCGTCTGCGACACCAGGCGCGAGGCCGGCACGATCTGCGTCGCATCGATGCCGAGGTCGAGGCCGAAGTAGTCGCGGCGCGTCTTCACGGCCATCACGATCTCTTCGAGCGAGCAGTTGCCGGCACGCTCGCCCAGGCCGTTGATCGTGCACTCGACCTGTCGCGCACCGCCGATCTTGACGCCGGCCAGCGAATTGGCGACCGCCATGCCGAGGTCGTTGTGGCAGTGCACCGACCAGACCGCCTTGTCGGCGTTCGGGATGCGCTGGCGCAGGTCCAGGATGAAGTTGCCGTACAGCTCGGGGATCGCGTAGCCGACGGTGTCGGGGATGTTGATCGTCGTCGCGCCTTCGGCGATCACCGCCTCGAGCACGCGGCACAGGAAGTCGGGGTCGGAGCGGTAGCCGTCTTCCGGCGAGAACTCCACGTCGCCGCTCAGGTTGCGCGCGAAGCGCGTGGACAGCCGCGCCTGCTCGTACACCTGGTCCGGCGTCATGCGCAGCTTCTTCTCCATGTGCAGCGCGCTGGTCGCGAGGAACAGGTGGATGCGCGTCGAGGCGCCGCCCTGCAGCGCCTCGGCGGCGCGCGAGATGTCGCGGTCGTTCGCGCGCGCCAGCGAGCAGACGGTGCTGTCCTTCACCGCGTGGGCGATCGCCTTCACCGCTTCGAAGTCGCCGTTCGACGCCGCCGCGAAGCCGGCCTCGATCACGTCGACCTTCAGGCGCTCGAGCTGCCGGGCGATGCGCAGCTTCTCGTCCTTGGTCATCGAGGCGCCGGGCGATTGCTCGCCGTCACGCAAGGTGGTGTCGAAAATGATCAGTTTGTCGGTCATGGGGTGACTCCTCAGTTCTGGTGATCGGCTCGGATCTTAGGCGAGCTCGGCGGCCTTGAAGGCCAGTTCGCCTCGGCGCAGCGCCCGCTGCAGGCCCGACACGATGGCCTTCAACGAGGCGGAAACGATGTTGGCGTCGATGCCGACGCCGAACAGCGTCACCGCCTCGCCGACCCGCAGCTCGAGGTAGGCCGCAGCGCGCGCATCGGCGCCGCTGGCGATCGCATGCTCGTGGTAGTCCAGCACGCGCACCGGCACGGCCAGGTGCCGGTTCAGCGCGTTGACGAACGCGTCGATCGGCCCGGCGCCCTGCGCATCCAGCGCGAGTTCGCGATCGCCCAGGCCGACCGTGCCCTGCAGGCGAACCGAGCCGTCGGCCTGCGCGGTGATCGTCGGTGCCGCCGTGTGCACGCCGGGAGCGTCGGCGATGCCGTACTCGCTCCGGAAGACGGCCCACAGGTCGGCCGCCGTCTGCTCCTTGCCGCTGTCGTCCATCACGCGCTGGACCACGCTGCTGAACTCGATCTGCAGGCGGCGCGGCAGCTCCACGCCGTACTCGGTCTCGAGCAGGTACGACACCCCGCCCTTGCCCGACTGGCTGTTGACGCGGATCACCGCGTCATAGCTGCGCCCGAGGTCGACCGGATCGATCGGCAGGTAGGGCACGTCCCAGATGTCGGTCGGCTGGCGCTGCGCGAAGGCCTTCTTGATCGCATCCTGGTGCGAGCCGGAGAACGAGGTGTAGACCAGGTCGCCGGCATACGGATGCCGCGGATGCACCGGCAACTGGTTGCAGTGCTCGACGCAGCGGCGCACCTCGTCGATGTCCGAGAAATCGAGGCCCGGGTCGACGCCCTGCGTGTACAGGTTCAGCGCGATGTTGACGAGGTCGACGTTGCCGGTGCGCTCGCCGTTGCCGAACAGGCAGCCTTCGATGCGGTCGGCGCCCGCCATCAGGGCGAGCTCGCCGGTCGCGGTGCCGGTGCCGCGGTCGTTGTGCGGATGCACCGACAGCACGATCGCATCGCGCCGCTCGAGGTGGCGGTGCATCCACTCGATCATGTCGGCGAACACGTTCGGCGTGCAGCGCTCGATGGTGGTCGGCAGGTTGATGATGCAGGGGCGCTGCGGCGTGGGCTGCCACACCGCGGTCACCGCGTCGACGACGCGCTTGGCGAACGGCAACTCGGTGTCGGAGAAGGTCTCGGGCGAGTACTCGAAGCGCCAGTCGGTGCCGGGCTGCGCCGCGGCGCACTCGTTGAAGATGCGCGCATGGCTGGCCGCGAGCTCGACGACGCCGTCCTCGTCGAGGCCGAGCACCACGCGGCGCATGCCCGGGGCCGTCGCGTTGTAGAGGTGGACGATGGCGCGGCGCGCGCCCTGCAGCGATTCGAAGGTGCGGCGGATCAGCGGCTCGCGGGCCGGCGTCAGCACCTGGATCGTCACGTCGTCCGGGATGCGGTCCTGCTCGATCAGCAGCCGCACGAAATCGAAATCCGTCTGCGAGGCCGAGGGGAAGCCGACCTCGATCTCCTTGAAGCCGATGCGCAGCAGCATCTCGAACATGCGCAGCTTGCGCTGCGCGTCCATCGGCTCGATCAGCGCCTGGTTGCCGTCGCGCAGGTCGGTGCTGAGCCAGATCGGTGCGTGYGTCAGCACGGCGTCCGGCCAGCGGCGGTCGGGCAAGGCGACGGGTTTGAATGCGCGGTACTTGGTGTGCGGCTGCTTCAGCATGGCGATCCCTCGAGAGTCGTGTGGGGCAACCTGCACTCCAAAAAGCAAAACGGCCCGCTGCAGGTTGCAATCGGGCCGTTGAGACGAAAACGATGGACGTGAACGATCAGCGCACCCGGGGTACTCCTAGGGATAGCGCTAGCGTGATCGTGGAGCGAAATGTCATGGGGTCCGAATGTAGCATGCCTCGCCGCGGGGTCAGCGATGCAGGCCTTCTTCGTCGGGCTCGTCCATCGACGTGGCGATCACGCTGACCGGCTTGCCCTTCATCCGCTTCCAGACGTAGACGCCGTAGCCCGAGACGCCGTAGATGACGAACAGGCCGAAGAACACCAGCGGCGGGTGCCAGGTGAACAGCGAGATGCCGAGCGCGATCGCGACGATCACGACGAACGGCACCGAGCGCTTGAAGCTCACGTCCTTGAAGCTGTAGAACGGCACGTTGGTCACCATCGTCAGCCCGGCATACAGCGTGAAGCCGAACGCCATCCAGATGAGCCAGGCGCCCTCCTCGTCGACCACGAAACCCTGGTCGTTCATCAGCCAGATGAAGCCCATCACCAGCGCCGCGGCCGCCGGGCTCGGCAGCCCCTGGAAGAAGCGCTTGTCGACGACCTTCAGGTTGGTGTTGAAGCGGGCCAGGCGCAGCGCGGCGCACGAGCAGTAGACGAAGGCGGCGAGCCAGCCCGGCTTGCCCAGGTCCTTCAGCGCCCATTCGTAGACGATCAGCGCCGGCGCGGCACCGAACGACACCATGTCCGACAGGCTGTCCATCTGCTCGCCGAACGCGCTCTGCGTGTTCGTCATGCGCGCCACGCGGCCGTCGAGGCTGTCGAGCACCATCGCGCAGAAGATGCCGATGGCCGATTGCTCGAACTGGCCGTTCATCGCCATCACGATGGCATAGAAGCCGCCGAACAGCGCCGCCAGCGTGAACAGGTTCGGCAGGATGTAGATGCCCTTGCGGCGCGGCCGCGCCGGTGGCACATCAGCATCTGGCAGGTGGGGGTCGCCGTCGTGCACGTCGTCGCTCATGGGCCGTTGGTGGAGGGGAATGGCGCGAAGGATACCGCAGCGCCCCTGTGAAAAAGGGCCGCACGCGCGCGGCGTGCAGCCCTTTCGGCTGGCGGGCTGGCGCGCCGGTCAGTTCTTCGACTGGTCGACCAGGCGGTTCTTCTTGATCCACGGCATCATCGCGCGCAGCTGCTCGCCGACCACCTCGATCGGGTGCTCGGCCGTCAGGCGGCGGCGCGACAGCAGCGTCGGGGCACCGGCGCGGTTCTCCAGGATGAAGCTCTTCGCGTATTCGCCGGTCTGGATGTCCTTCAGCGCCTGGCGCATCGCCTGGCGGGTCTCGTCCGTCACGATCTTCGGCCCGGTCACGTACTCGCCGTACTCGGCGTTGTTCGAGATCGAGTAGTTCATGTTGGCGATGCCGCCTTCATAGATCAGGTCGACGATCAGCTTCAACTCGTGCAGGCACTCGAAATAGGCCATCTCCGGCGCGTAGCCGGCTTCGGTCAGCGTCTCGAAACCGGCCTTGATCAGCTCGACGGCACCGCCGCACAGCACGGCCTGCTCGCCGAACAGGTCGGTCTCGGTCTCTTCGCGGAAGTTGGTCTCGATCACGCCGGCCTTGCCGCCGCCGTTGGCCGCCGCGTACGACAGCGCCAGGTCACGCGCCTTGCCGGTCTTGTCGGCATAGACGGCGATCAGGTGCGGCACGCCGCCACCCTGCGTGTAGGTCGAGCGCACCGTGTGGCCGGGGGCCTTCGGCGCGACCATCCACACGTCGAGGTCGGCGCGCGGCACGACCTGGCCGTAGTGCACGTTGAAGCCGTGCGCGAACGCGAGCGAAGCGCCCTGCTTGATGTGCGGCTCGACCTCGTTCTTGTAGACGGAGGCGATCTGCTCGTCGGGCAGCAGGATCATGACGACGTCGGCGGCCTTCACCGCATCGGCGATCTCGGCGACCTTCAGGCCGGCCTTCTCGGCCTTGGACCACGAGGCCCCGCCCTTGCGCAGGCCGACGGTGACCTTGACGCCGCTGTCGTTCAGGTTCTGCGCGTGCGCATGGCCTTGCGAGCCGTAGCCGATGATCGTGACGTTCTTGCCCTTCACCAGGCTCAGGTCAGCATCCTTGTCGTAATAAACCTTCATGGTCTTCTCCAGAAAAAACAGGTCAGTCTTGCGGGGTGAATGGATTGATCGAGACGATCAGACGCGCAGGATGCGCTCGCCGCGACCGATCCCGCTGGTGCCGGTGCGCACGGTTTCCAGGATGGCGCTGCGGTCGATCGCTTCGATGAAGGCATCGAGCTTGGACGCATCGCCGGTGAGTTCAATGGTGTAGCTCTTTTCCGTGACGTCGATGATGCGGCCGCGGAAGATGTCGGCCATGCGCTTCATCTCTTCGCGCTCCTTGCCGACGGCGCGCACCTTGATGAGCATCAGCTCGCGTTCGGTGAAGGCGCCTTCGGTCAGGTCGACCACCTTGACCACCTCGATGAGGCGGTTCAGGTGCTTGGTGATCTGCTCGATCACCTCGTCGGAGCCGGTCGTCACGATGGTCATGCGCGACAGCGAGGCGTCTTCGGTCGGCGCGACCGTCAGGCTCTCGATGTTGTATCCGCGGGCGGAGAACAACGCGACGACGCGCGACAGCGCGCCCGGTTCGTTCTCGAGCAACAAGGCAATGATGTGTTTCATGGTCGTTGGAGCGCGCTCTTCAGCCCGGCGGCGGTAACCGACGGTCCTTGGCCACGCTGTGTCGATGATGGAAAGTTGAACCTCGAATTGCCGAAGCGGCGACACGTGCATCCCACCGGCGGTCGACGGCGCGCGGTAACGCGCCGCCCTGGCCGGTGTTCAGCGCGTCACAGGTCTTCGGACCCCAGCAGCATCTCGCTGATGCCCTTGCCCGCCTGGACCATCGGCCAGACGTTCTCGGTCGGATCGGTGCGAATGTCGAGGAACACCGTCCGGTCCTTCAGCCGGATGGCCTCGCGCAGCGCCGGCTCGACATCCGACGGCTTCTCGACCAGCAGGCCGACGTGGCCATAGGCCTCGGCCAGCTTGACGAAGTTGGGCAGCGCGTCCATGTAGCTGTGCGAGTAGCGGCCGCCGTAGTCGRGCTCCTGCCACTGCCGCACCATGCCGAGGTAGCGGTTGTTCAGCGACACGATCTTGACCGGCGTCTTGTACTGCAGGCAGGTCGACAGCTCCTGGATGCACATCTGGATCGAGCCTTCGCCGGTGATGCAGAACACATCCGCATCGGGCTTCGCGAGCTTGATGCCCATCGCGTACGGCAGCCCGACGCCCATCGTGCCCAGGCCGCCGGAATTGATCCAGCGACGCGGTTCGTCGAACCGGTAGTACTGCGCGGCCCACATCTGGTGCTGGCCGACATCGGAGGTGATGTAGGTGTCGCGATCCTTCGTCAGCTCCCAGAGCTTCTCGACGACGGACTGCGGCTTGATGACCTCGGTGCTGCCCTTGTACGACAGGCAGTCGCGCCTGCGCCACTCGTTGATCTGGGCCCACCAGGCCGTCAGCGCCGGCGCGTCGGGACGGGCCTGGCCCTCGCGGATCTGCGCGATCAGCTCCTGCAGCACGTCCTTCACGTCGCCGACGATCGGGATGTCGACCTTGACGCGCTTCGAGATCGACGACGGATCGATGTCGATGTGGACGATCTTGCGCTCGACCGACGCGAAGTGCTTCGGGTTGCCGATCACGCGGTCGTCGAAGCGCGCGCCGACCGCCAGCAGGACGTCGCAGTTCTGCATCGTCATGTTGGCTTCGTAGGTGCCGTGCATGCCGAGCATGCCGAGGAACTTCGGGTCGCTGGACGGGAACGAGCCCAGCCCCATCAGCGTGTTGGTGACCGGGTAGCCGAGCAGGTTGACCAGCTCGCGCAACTCGGCCGACGCATTGCCCAGCACGACGCCGCCGCCGGTGTAGATGTACGGCCGCTTGGCGGCCAGCAGCAACTGCACTGCCTTGCGGATCTGCCCGCCATGGCCCTTGCGGACCGGGTTGTACGAGCGCATCTCGAYGCTCTGCGGATAGTGGAACGGGGTCGTCTTCTGCGACACGTCCTTCGGGATGTCGACCACGACCGGGCCGGGGCGGCCGGTGCGGGCGATGTGGAAGGCCTTCTTGAGCGTCATCGCGAGGTCGCGCACGTCCTTCACGAGGAAGTTGTGCTTGACGATCGGCCGGGTGATGCCGACGGTGTCGCATTCCTGGAAGGCGTCGAGGCCGATCGCCGGCGTCGGCACCTGCCCGGTGATGATCACCATCGGGATCGAATCCATGTAGGCAGTCGCGATGCCGGTGATGGCATTCGTGACGCCCGGGCCCGAGGTGACCAGCGCGACGCCGACGTTGCCGGTGGCGCGGGCATAGCCGTCGGCCGCATGGACCGCCGCCTGTTCATGGCGGACCAGCACGTGCTGGATGGTCTCCTGCTTGTACAGCGCGTCGTAGATGTAGAGGACGGCGCCGCCCGGGTAGCCCCAGAGGAACTTGACGTTCTCGGCCTGGAGGCAGCGGACGAGGATTTCGGAGCCGTTCGGCTCGGCGGAGGGAGAGGAAGGGTGCGGTTGTGCCGAAGCGGCACGCTTGATTTCCGCGGCAGACATGTCCATGTTGAACCTTTGTGATTTTCTCTGACGAAAAACCATCGGTGCACCTTTCCCAGCCCTCGTGAGGCGGGTGTGGTACCTGCGCGGCCAGAAACTGCAACGCCCGCGGTCGGGCAGCTGAGTCAAGACCGAATGTTGTGCAACGGGCGATTATGGCACCGGTTTGCAGCGATCTCCGGCGAAAGGCGCGCCCGACCGGGTGGCGGTGAGATAATCCGCCCCGTTTTGGCAGGCTGCCCGGCCCGAGGCGCACCCCCCTTGGCATCTGAAAAAGAACTTTCCGATTTCCTCAAGAGCGTCGAGAAACGTGCCTTCAAGCGCGTGGTGTACGCCGTGCGGGATGACGATGCGGCCCTCGACATCGTCCAGGACTCGATGATCCGGCTGGCCGAGAAATACTTCGACCGCCCTGCCGAGGAATTGCCGCTGGTGTTCCAGCGCATCCTGTCGAACGCGACGATGGACTGGTTCCGGCGCCAGAAGGTGCGCAATGCCGTCA
>NZ_JBFUGN010000170.1:0-8919 GCF_056402895.1 Rhizobacter sp. P3_B12
CTACAGCAGGGCGCGTGGCTAACCTCGGCGTTGGGTGGCGGCTGCTCCGGCCGCGTCCAGATGTCTGCACTAGTCCTGAAGCGGTCGATCGATTCGGGCTGCCCGGCTTCCGGGAGCGCCCTCGACAACACACTTGCCTCAACGGATTTGCAATCTGCCACAGCCCAATGAATTCAATGAGTTGGAAGATCGCTACCAAAAACGCTGCTCTGCGCCGAATGAAATGGCAAACCACTGCGCCCCTTGCCATGCAACCGACTGCAGTACGCACCAAGAAGCCCCGCAGCGGCTGGTCGGGCTCCCTCATTGAGGTGTGTTTCACTGGCGCTGACGAGCAGGCATCATGCACCTCATCCACCCCAAGGTGACTGTCCAGGGGCGTAGCCTTTCGAGGCCGACGAACGATCGCTTCGTGCCGGTTCAGTCCTTCGCTGCAGGCACGTAGCGGGCGCGACTGACCCTACTGGACGCCGACTCTGAAACGCCTGGGCATTCGCCCAGCTGGGGCACAGCGTTGAAATGTTTTGCGGATCTACTCGAAGTGGATCGAGACTGACCAGGCCGACCGCGAGGTCAGTGCCTTCGAAGACTGGCTGAGCAGCACCGACGGCGGGCGGTCCGATCCGTCGGACGCCAGGGGCTGAAACGGGATTCTTCCCCGGAAATGAAATAGGAGCCTCGCGGCTCCTATGAAATTCGGTGGGGTGGCTGATGGGACTCGAACCCACGACGACAGGAATCACAATCTTGGGAGAGAAGCGAGCGTTGGCGCAGTCGCGCAGCTCAATCGCGGGAAAWATTTKGGCCCTCCAAGCCGCTCCAGCRCTCGCACACAGCAGCGCCTTTCCCATGCCARTGCGTTGCWCCATGCCYRGGTCCAACGATAGCCWGCGGGCGTCCCCGACATCCGCTGGCAACAATCGGCCCACTTGCGGTCATACCRACATCACCCTCAGTCAGCTGCTCCACACCGCTCGATGACGTGCTGTGCGACACGCTGGCGGATCACTCCCTGGCGGGCTTGACGAGCAGGCGCTGAGCGCCCGGCCCCTGCGCGGCCAGCTTGTCGAACGGGTTGCGCAGCCGGCAGCGATCGATCGAAAGGCAGCCGCAGCCGATGCAGTCGTCAAGCGTGTCGCGCAACTTCTTCAGCTGCGCGATGCGCTCATCGAGCTCTACGCGCCAGGTGCTGGACAGCCGCGCCCAGTCCTCTCGGTTCGGCGTGCGGCTCGCGGGCAAGGTGTMGAGCGCCGCGGCAATGTCCGCCAGCTGGATGCCCACGCGCTGCRCCACGCGGATGAAGGCGACGCGGCGCAACACGTCGCGYGCGTACCGGCGCTGGTTGCCGGCACTGCGCCGGCTGGCRATGAGCCCCTTCGCCTCGTAGAAATGCAGCGTCGACACCGCCACGCCGCTGCGCCGCGCCACCTCGCCCACGCTCAGGCTGAGCGCGATTCCGGCTGCTTCCAAAGGATGATTCATGTGCACCTCTTGACCTCGACTTTAGTTGAGGTTCTAGAGTCCGCTCACCAGCTTCATTGAAAGGTTCAACGYATGTCCACCTCGCTGTTCCGCGTCGACAAGTTCRCGGTTCCGTCCGCCTCGCTGAGCGCCTTCCTCGCGCGCGTGCACAACGTCGATGGCCTRCTTGCCAGGCAGCCAGGCTGCCGGCAGAACCTCGTGCTGACACAGACCGAGGGGCCGGGTGAGTTCAACGTCGTCACCATCGTCGAATGGGCCAGCGCAGAAGCGATGGCACGGGCCAAGGCGACCATGCATGCGCACTATGYAAGCGAGGGCTTCGACCCGCCRGCYTTCATGAAGAGTCTCGGCGTGCGCGGCGACCTGTCGGTCTACAGCAGGGCGCGTGGCTAACCTCGGCGTTKGGTGGCGGCTGCTCCGGCCGCTTGACTACACGTTGAGCGTGAGCCTTGCGGCGGCAATCTCGGCAGGTCGATGTCGACTCAGGGTCGAGAGGAGCCGAGCAGCTGCCGCGTCCAGACGTTTGCACTAGTCCTGAAGCGGTCGATCGATTCGGACTGCGCGGCTTCCGGGAGCTCCTTCGACAACACACTTGCCTCAACGGATTTGCAAGCCACCAAACACCAAGAATTCGACAGCTTGCGCGTTCGCCACCAAACGGACTGCCGCATGCCATACACGATGGCCGAAGCACATTCCTGCTACCACGCGGGAATGAGACCCCCTTCCGAAGATCGGCCCCCCCCTCTAGAATGCCGAACATCCGCTCAGGGGGACATCATGCCGATGATCGTCGTCTACATCTGGAAGCAGTCCAAGCGCCTCCCGCAAGGGCACTCGGCGATGAAGATCGAGGACAAAGGATCATCCGAATACTTTTCGTGGTGGCCCTCACATGAGGGCCGAGCAACGCCGCCCTCATATGGACCCAACGCAAAGACAGTGCGTGTCCCAAAAGTGGGAGTGGCGAATGCGGAGCGCCAAGCGCGCGATATGAAGACCTACAAGGTCAGCAATTTTCCGGACGAGCGGCGATATTTCGACGTCAAATCCGACAAGGTAATGCTGCAATCCGGAGCGCTGCCGAAACACGCCACTTTCAAGTTCTACTTTCGCAGCAACCTGAACGTAGAGAAAGCCAGAGAGACGTGGGAGAACCTCTTAGCAGGGGATACGCAATATATCCCGACTCAATACACTTGCCATGAGCCGGTAGCCGAAGCACTGATTCAGGCATTCGCCGGCTATGTAAAGATTAACGCCGCCGGCCGGGTTGCAGAAAACAGCTTAAAGAAATATATCACCGCATGCAAGGGTGAATTGGATCAAACAAGAACGAACCAAAAACCTTGGACCGTTGGAAAGATGGCGCAATTCTGCTTGCTGATTGCAAACACAATTGACAATGGCCCACTCACCCAAGACTCGAAAGCAATCATTCGCCACAACGACTTTACCGACGAAACACTTTCGAAGCATGACTACGCCCCCGGTCAGGTAGAGTTTCATATTGACGGAAGAGGCCATATGATTTTTGCCTCCGATGGCGAGTATGTACATATTAATCCACGCATGTCTTCCGAGCATTTTCGGTCCGATGCACTTGATGATGCATCACATTTCGAATCTGGAGCAAGCACTAGCGGCAGCGATTCCGATAGGATCATCGACATCAACCCGCTTGCGATTTCGGCCAAATATCAACCAATGACCCCCTCTACGCCGTCCTCTGCTTCTACGTCCTCTTCCGCCTCCTCGTCATCCTCCGCCTCTTCGTCATCCTCTTCCTAGTTTCATTTGCTAGGGGCCCTTGTACCTACGGAAGTTCGGCGCCAACGGCGCAGACGCACAAGCCCTCCCGACAGCCGTGCCAGTCTGCACGTCAGTATCCAGCCTGAGCCGCTCGATGCCCGAGCCACCGAGCGGCGCATCCGGAGGCCAATTTTCCGTGCAATCGCAGTGAGCGCAGGTTGTTGTACTAAATATTGAGGACGCAGCGCGTCGCAAGTTGCAATCTGGGCCTGATTTGATGGCAATATCGGCACCATCTTCTTGGTCGCACCGCGAGTGATCCAAAACAGCGTTCCAATTTCACCCATATTCCCAAGGAGTGATTAGATTGAGTACGGACGAGACCAAGATTGGCGCACTTGCGAGCGCACTTGCGACACTTGGCGCAAATAATGGGCCGAGGGACACACAGTCACTCGGGTTAGCATCACTATGGAAAAGGCCTGAAGCACGAGGCCTGTACTACAACGGCAAGGTCATAAAGCTTGATGGCTACAAGTTCATCGAGTGTCGCTTTGACAACTGCGTACTCCAGGTCAACTCAGACAACTTTGAGTTAGTGCAGTGTGTTATTGATGCATCCACTCGGATTGAATACTCAAATGGTTTATCGAAGATAATAAAGCTGTTTCTCGGGCGCTACCACTGGACCTTGCAATTCTTTCCTGCATACTTTCTACCAACCAAGAACCCTGATGGCTCCGAAACCATCTCTGACTAGGGGCGCAGAGAATGACGGACCCAAGCAACCACTTTAAAGCATCTGCATCATTTGCAGTTCATCCCGTCCGAAGTCAAGTTGTTCTCGTCGGCTTGACAGTGACGGCGATCTTTGCCCTTCTTGTCGGAGGTTCGCTGCTCGCTATGGACAAGGCAAGTGGATGGCCGTTTGTTGTGATTGCRACCTTGCTTTGCGCCTCGATTGTTTGGTGCTGGCGGCAGTCGCACAGAGATACAGACCTAGCCCAAGCTCATCCGACGAAACTGGTGCGATCCGATGGCGCAAATTTGTCCACAGACAGTCGTCTACTCACCACGCCAGAGGGCGTACGAGCAGTCGCACAGATGCTAGATGCGCTGGTTCTTCATCATCCACTTCCGGAGCCTAGCGGATTAGTCGGACCGGGGGCGGTTCCAATACCAAACTCCAAAGCTCAAGCCGTTAAATTAGTCGACCGGATCAATGCCGACAATCAAATATCGCACAACCAGAGGATATCGTTCCTACACGGGCAATTGACCCCCACCTCGGTTACCCAGGAACCAGACGACGGCAGAAGCCTGCCATCAGACGCGACGAGAGATATTGGCACCCTCAATGCTCTTATCGGCGCGGTGCCACCACCCTACTCTTCAGGGAATAATTCACCTTAACCTGCAGAAGATCGCCCGAACAGTTTTGAGTCGTCAATGAGACGGTACGTCATACCAAGTATTCAGGCCTCAGCCGCTACTTCCACCTTTGCGTGTTTGGACGCTGTCGCGGGTGAAGTCCAGCAGCCACCTCTCGGTCATCTCAACCGCGCGCAGTTGGATAGCCGCCTTCGGATTGGGTTCGAACGCATCGCGCAGCAGCTTCAGCTCCTTGAGTGCCGCCTGTTCGAACAGCGGTTTCGGAACGGAGACCTGGACCATTGCTGCGATCAGCGCCTTCATTGCCATGATCTCTCCGTGAAGGTACTTGGTGACGTCGCCTGCTTCGTCGAGCTGCCCCATGCTGTGGTCTCCTGAAATGCGTTGAACGTGAGCAGCCTACGCTCGAACCCCCATCTGCAGCGCCCTGACATGCCCTCTCGTCAGCAGCCTCGTCCCGTCGTAGAGTTCGCCCGAACCGCGCACCGCCCCCGTAGTACTGGAGAGATCATGTCGACTGCCCTGAACAAAGCCGCCTGGGTCGACCGTGTGTTCACCAAGCTAAGCAAGCTGGACCCCAATGCCACGATCGAACAGCTGCAGACCGTCGCACAGGATTCGTTCGCCGCCGCCGATACGGGCACGCCGGAGGCCTGGGCCGAGCGATATTTCCGGACGCAGGCCGACGCAGGCACCGTCGATCGCCAATGGCGCCTTGCCTTCTGGGAGCGTGCGTTCGAGCTCGAGCCCAGGCTCAGCCTGATGGAGGCGTGGGATCTGTGGGAGACCGCAGCCGCCGACCCCGTCCAGAATGTGCGCACCGCTCAGCAAGCCGCCGAGCACTTGATGGGCATGAAGCTGCCGCCGATGACTGACGGCAGCGGCGCGGCGCCAGCCCTTCCCCGCGAGAACCTCGTGATCAGTGTGGCGGGCGCATCGCCCGAGCAGATCGAGCGGGCGCATGCCGCTGTTCACGCGATGTTCGAAGCGGCCGAGGTGACGCCCACATTCGCGGCCCGATCTGCGCACAAGCTGGAAAGCTGGGACCACGCCGGTTTTCCTCCTGAGCAGTTGCCCTCCAATGCAGAGTTCGACGCCGCACAGCTGTGGTTCGGCGTTGCTGATTGCGTCATAGACACCATCTTCGGGTCGGAGCGACCCGCCAACGCCTCATCCCTGGTCGAGTTCTTCCTGCCTCCCGCGGATCGGTTGCTCCACTAGGCAGTCGACATGGTGCCCCGCTCTCCCCGTGGGAACAACGACGCCTAGAACAAGTCTCCTTGCTGATCAGGCGCAACCGCAGGTGGCGCCTTCGGTCTCGCAGGCCGCTCGACCTTCGGCATCGGTGTCGCCTTGATCTTCTCCGCGGGCCACTGCCGAATCACCTGCTCAGCCTCGGACGGCGCCCCGAACAGCCAGGCCTGCTGGTCCTGCGGCTCCAGCACCGCAACCATGCGCTTCTCCGGATCGTCGGCGTCAGGCTTGTGCATGCGCTTCATGATCGGGTGATCGTCCGCGTTGATGGTGATCATCGTGTACGTGTCGAAGACCTGGCCGGTGGTCTTGTCGATCCAGCTGTTCCATAGCCCGGCCATGCCAAGCGGCCTGCCGTCGGCGCTCTCGAACCGCCAGCTCACGTGCGAGCCTGTTTCATAGCAGGGCTCGTAGAAGTTCCGGATTGGAATCACGCAGCGCTGYCCCGCCAGCCACACCGGCTTGAACGTGCGGCTGACCCGCACCTTGTCTTCCCAGCGTGCGTTGTTCGTCGAGTACGGGTAGGTGTCGATGTCCGGCCAGTTCGTTGGCACGAGCTGCCAACGCCCGACGGCGTAGATGAGGCCGCCGGTCGCGTGGTCCGCGCGCAGGAACTGGCCCTGCTTCTTCGGCCCCACGTGGTGGCCTTCGAAGAATCGCAATGGAGGCATCGGTCCGCTCACGTCCCAGTAGTCCCAAACTTCCTGCTCAGTTGGCGAGGTGTACAGGTTGCACATCCTCGAACTCTAGCGCCGCGGCGCGCGCAGCCGGTGCAACCACCCTCACCCACCACGCCTGGTCGAACCACTCGGAGTTGCGGCTCGACCTGATCGACTGAAGCTCCTGCCGCCCCTTGATCAGCATGCCGTGCGGATTGATGCGGACCACCCGCGCCCGATCCAGCGGCGGCAAGACCCAACTGAGGGCCCCAGGACGACGCAGGCCGGCCAACAGCGGCGGATTGCGATCCCGCGGATCTCGACCAGGCCGATCCGGAGTGAGGTTCAGCAGGCCTCGGTGAGGCTCAACGAACTTAAGGCTCCCCCGCTCGAGGCGCTGACCTCGCTTGTACATCTCCACCACGTCGACCAGCATTTCATTCGGGCAGCACGGGGCGCAGCCAGGCGACGGCCGCTTCTTCGGGAGGCATGGCGCGTAGCCGCTCGTCCCGCCAGAGGTCGAGCGCCACGTCGTCCAGCCGCTGCGGATCGACCGTCGGCCACTGCGCCTGCAGCCGCGCCGAGACGCGATGCAGCCAGGTGCTTGGCAGGAAAGACGGGTGATCCATGGCAGAAATATACTGTACGTTCATACAGTCCTCAAGGGCGCATTGCACGCCCTTTGGCCTGGTGGATCAGAACAGCCCGGCCGGGTCTTGCTGCGGATCCCAGGACCAGATGACTAGCTCGCGCCGGTCGACCGCCTTGCCGCCGCCGCCCACTGTGTAGGCGATGTCCAGCGACTCCATGTGCATGCCCTCGAAGCAGCGCCGGATGTCCGGGTGGTCGTTGATGCTCATCATCGCCTTGCCCTTCAGGGTTCGGAAGGCCCGGGCGATCGCCTCGTATTCCTCGAACGGAAACGGCACGCCGTAGCCCTCGGTCTCCCAGTACGGCGGGTCCAGGTAGAAGAACGTATGCGGCCGGTCGTAGCGCTCGATGCAGGTCTTCCAGTGCAGCCGCTCGACGAAGGTGCCGGCCAGGCGCAGATGCGCGGCGCTCAACTGCTCCTCGATGCGCAGCAGGTTCACCGGCGGCGCGGTCGTCGCCGTGCCCCAGGTCTGCCCCTGCACCTTGCCGCCGAAGCATTGGTGCTGCAGGTAGTAGAAGCGCGCGGCGCGCTGCACGTCGGTCAGCGTCTCCGCGGGCGTGTCCTGGATCCACTTGAAGACCTCGCGGCTCGACAGCGCCCATTTGAACTGGCGCACGAACTCCTCGAGGTGRTGTTTCACCACGCGGTACAGGTTCACCAGCTCGCCGTTGATGTCGTTGATGACYTCCACGTCCGCCGGCGGGCGAAGGAAGTACAGCGCGGCGCCGCCMGCGAAGACCTCGACGTAGCACTTGTGCGCCGGAAAGCGCGGGATCAGCAGATCGGCCAGGCGTCGYTTGCCGCCRATCCAGGGAAYGATTGGGTTRRCCATGAGRCTCCAGTTGGGGTGTRGGTRCACTGCGCCCCGCCTGCGCCTTGTTGATCTCCTCGGCATCGAGCCCTGCCTTGGCCGCGACCTCACTCGAGGCCTTGAGCCGCCCCTGGGGCCGTCTGAGTCGACACATCGAGACTCTCGACGTGCAAACCACGCTGATGGGGGGGTGGGTACATCGCTCGCGGCGTGTTCGCTCCCAAGTTTGGTCTGGACACGTTGTGCCACGACGCAATGGCTACGCGAGCCCATGGGCGACCGCGTCGTCATAGCTACGGATGATTCTGTAGCCGCGGGCCTTGGCAGCCGCGCATGAGATCGACGATGACTCGGCAAACCGACGCAGGCACGGTTCCGCGCGTACCAGCGTTACCGGCACGACGACGGCGCTTGTTTGCTCGCCATCCGTGAGCTGGTAAGAAGAGTTGCCCAGCGCAACGACGCATCCGCCGATGCCCTTCGCAATCAGTTTGTCCGGGGACATGATCACCTCACTTTGCATGAGCGTCGAGGCAATTGTCTGCCTGTCGCACTCGTGCTCACGTAGCGATGCGGACGACGCCTGATGAATGTGGAGGCGGCACCCGGCTTCTCAATGCTCTATCAGAGGGGTCACCTTTGACGCGCGAGCGCTGGCGGCGCTTCCGCCGGATTGATCTTCAGCTTCTCGAGCAGATCGAGGGCGTGTCTGGCCGGCACCCCGATGTTCGATCCACCGAACTCCAGCAGCATCGCGCGATTGACAGCGATGACTTCGCCTTTCAAGTTTAGGACCGGCCCGCCGCTGCCTCCCTTGGCAGTTTGGGCGTCGTAGATGATTGCTTCGCCCGAGACCTGCCCGACGATCCCCCGGCTCGCGAGCGGCTTGACCAGTCCCGCCTGGGCGAGTTTGAGAA
>NZ_JBFUGN010000171.1:0-8911 GCF_056402895.1 Rhizobacter sp. P3_B12
GTGTCGATCACCAGCGCCTTCAACACCTCCTGCATCTTCGCCTCGACCTCGTCGCGCAGCTCGTCGATCTCGCCTTCGCGGATGTGGGCCGCGATGTTGTCGTTGGCGTGGTAGCGGCAATCGGCGCCGACCAGCCGGTAGCGGATGCGCTCGGACGCGGGCAGGGCGGCGAGTTCGGCTTCGCTTCGGGCGTCGTCGCGGGGGGGCGCTTTCGGCATGTCGGTCTTTCTGGTGGGCCGCACAGGGTGGCGATTGTGCCCGCGCCCGTAGACTCTCGCCCGTGACCTCCCTGCCCCTGTACCAGCTCCTCGTCCATGTCGCCAACGCCGTGCAGGCCGTGCGCGACGGCCGCTCCCTCAACGACGCGCTCGCGCGCTGCCCTGCGGAGGCCCGGCCGGGCACGCAGGCGCTGGCGTTCGAGGTGATGCGCAAGCTCGGCGCCGCCGAGGTGCTGCGCCGCCAGCTCGCGCTCAAGGCACCGCCGCCGTTCATCGACGCGCTGCTGCTGAGCGTGCTGGCGCTGCTGTGGCCGGGCGCCGGATCGGACGAACCCGCCAGCGCGGAGCTGGCCATCAACGGCGCCCGCTACGCACCGCACACGCTGGTGAACCAGGCCGTGGAGGCCTCCAAGCAGCGCGCCCACGCCGGCGCCCCGTTCGTCAACGCGGTGCTGCGCCGCTTCCTGCGCGAGCAAGCGGCCCAGGTGGCCGCGGCGCTCGCCGATCCGCTGGCCCGCCACAACCACCCGCGCTGGTGGGTCGAGCGGCTGCAGGCCGACTGGCCRGATCACTGGCAGGCGCTGCTCGCGGCCAACAACAGCCGCCCGCCGATGACCCTGCGCGTCAATGCGCGCCGCGGCACGCCCGCGGACTATGTGCGCCGGCTGGCCGAGGCCGGGCTCGAAGGCCGGGTCGCCGGCCCGCAGGCGGTCGTGCTGGCGCAGCCGGCGGCGGTGCAGCGGCTGCCCGGCTTCGCGGCCGGCGATGTCTCGGTGCAGGATGCGGCGGCCCAGCTCGCCGCCCCGCTGCTGCTCGGCGAGGGTCTGCCGGCCGGCGCGCGCGTGCTCGACGCCTGCGCGGCCCCCGGCGGCAAGACCGCCCACCTGCTCGAGCTGGCCGACCTGGACGTGACCGCGCTCGACAGCGATCCGGGCCGGCTGGCCCGGGTGCGCGACACGCTGGACCGGATCGGCCGCCAGGCCACGCTGGTGGCCGCCGACGCGCGCGACACCGCCGCCTGGTCGCAGGGCCGGCCGTTCGACGCGATCCTGCTCGATGCCCCTTGCAGCGCCTCGGGCATCGTGCGCCGCCACCCGGACGTGCGCTGGCTGCGCCGGCCGACGGACATCCCGGCGCTGGCGACGTTGCAGGGCGAGATGCTGGACGCCGTGTGGCCGCTGCTGAAGCCGGGCGGCCAGCTGGTGTATTGCACCTGCTCGGTGTTCCAGGCCGAGGGGCGGCAGGTGATCGACGCTTTTTTGCAACGCGAAACCAACGCGTCCGCGGCTTCCGACCGGCCTTCACCCGGCCACCTGCTGCCGCTCGCCGACAATCCAGGCGAAGGCCACGCGCTCCATCCGGGTGCATCGCCCGACGGCTTCTTCTACGCACTGCTGACCAAATCCTAGAACGAATCCGTGCTGCGCTCGCTCCGGTTCCCTCCCAGGCAAGGCGGTTGTGTCCCCGGCGCGGGTGGCTGGGGGCGGCTGCTGCTGTGGGTCGCCACCGCGCTGCTGATGGCGCTGCACGCGCCGCTGCGGGCCGAGCCGATCGAGCTCGAGAGCTTCGAGCTGGTGCGCAACGAAGACGGCCTGCTGCTCGGTTTCTCGGCCCAGTTCGAGCTGCCGCACTCGGTCGAGGACGCGCTGCTGAAGGGCGTGCCGGTGTATTTCGTCGCCGAGGCCGAGGTCTACCGCGACCGCTGGTACTGGCGCGACAAGCTGATCACGTCGTCGACCCGCACCTGGCGCCTGGCCTACCAGCCGCTGACGCGGAAATACCGCGTCACCTTCGGCGGGCTGCACCAGAGCTACGACAATCTGTTCGATGCGCTGGCCTCGCTGCGCCGCGTCGTGAGCTGGCGGCTGGCCGATGCGGCGCAGATCGATGACGAAGGCCACCATTACATCGAGTTCAGCTACCGGCTGGACACCAGCCAGCTGCCGCGGCCGATGCAGATCGGCATCGGCGGGCAGGCCGACTGGACGTTGCGCGTCGAGCGTTTCAAGCGCTTTTGACACGCAGTGCCCGCTTCAACAGGGTGATCGCTACGTCGCCGTGGGTTCGTCACTGACATGACCAAGGCCTCCCGCTGGGCATGGATCGTCTCGCTGGTCGCCGTCACCGGCGCGGGGCTGGTGCTGGTGTTCCTGCTGTCGATCGCCACCAACAGCCGCGGGCTGTACGAGAAGCACTACGTCTGGCTGTTCTGGGTCAACCTGATCGTCGCCGCGCTGCTGATGCTGGTGATCGGCATCGCGTCGGTGCGCCTGCTGCTGCGGGTGCGGCGCGGCAAGTTCGGCAGCCGCTTGCTGCTGCGGCTCGCGGCCATCTTCGCGATGGTGGGCGTGGTGCCGGGGCTGCTGATCTACACGGTGTCGTACCAGTTCGTCTCGCGCAGCATCGARWCCTGGTTCGACGTGAAGGTCGAGGGTGCGCTCGATGCCGGTCTGAACCTCGGGCGCGGCACGCTCGATGCGCAGGTCAACGACCTCGCGAACAAGGCCCGGCTCGCCGCCGAGCGGCTGGCCGACAGCACGCCGTCCGTGCAGCCGCTGCAGCTGGAGCGGCTGCGCGAGCAGCTGTCGGCCCAGGAGGTGACGGTGCTCGGGCCGAGCGGCCAGGTGCTGCTGACGGTGGGCCCGAGCGCCGCCGGCAACCTGTCGCCCGACCGGCCGACGCAGGCGCAGCTGCGCCAGGCGCGCAACTCGCGGGTGATCAGCCAGCTGGAGGGGCTGGACGAGGACACCGCGGCGAACTCCGGCACCGCGCGCATCAAGGCGCTGGCCTTCATGCCGAGCTCGAACATCTCGCTCGACGCGCAGGACCGCTTCCTGCTCGTCACCCAGCTGCTGCCGAGCTCGGTGGTGACGAATGCGCTGGCGGTGCAGGCGGCCTACCGCGAGTACCAGCAGCGCTCGCTGGCGCGCGACGGCCTGCGGCGCATGTACATCGGCACGCTGACGCTGACGCTGATCCTCGCGGTGTTCGGCGCGCTGCTGCTCGCGGTGACGCTGGGCAACCAGCTCGCGCGGCCGCTGCTGGTGCTGGCCGAGGGCGTGCGCCAGGTGGCGCGCGGCGACCTGACGCGCAAGCAGGTGGTGTCGTCGCGCGACGAGCTGAGCGGCCTGACGCGCTCGTTCGCCGACATGACCGAGCAGCTGTCCGATGCGCGCTCGCTGGTGCAGCGCAGCCTCGCGCAGCTGGAGGCGGCGCGCACCAACCTGCAGACCATCCTCGACAACCTGACGGCCGGCGTGATCGTGTTCGACCGCGACGGCCGCATCGACACCGTCAACCCGGGCGCGACGCGCATCCTGCGGCTGCCGTTGTCGGCCTACCGCGGCCGCACGCTGGCGGAGGTGCCGGGGCTGGCGGACTTCGGCCGGGCGGTGCTGCAGCGCTTCGACCTGCACCGCAGCAGCCCCGAGGCCGGCGAGCGCGACCACTGGCAGGATGCGTTCGACCTGCAGACCGCGGCCGACCGCGACAAGGTGACGCTGCTGGTGCGCGGGGCGGCGATGCCGCACGACGGCCGCCTGATGGTGTTCGACGACATCAGCGACGTCGTCTCGGCCCAGCGCGCCGAGGCCTGGAGCGAGGTGGCACGGCGGCTGGCGCACGAGATCAAGAACCCGCTGACGCCGATCCAGCTGTCGGCCGAGCGGCTGCAGCACAAGCTGGAATCGAAGCTCGAAGGCCTCGACCAGGCGATGCTGGTGCGCTCGGTGGGCACCATCGTCAGCCAGGTGCAGGCGATGAAGACGCTGGTCAACGAGTTCCGCGATTACGCGCGGCTGCCGGCGGCGCGGCCGCACCCGCTCGACCTGAACGCGCTGGTGGCCGAGGTGTTGACGCTGTACGCGACGGCGCAGGAATCGGGGCAGCTGCGAACCGTCTTCGCGGCCGACCTGCCGGCGATCATCGGCGACACGACGCAGCTGCGGCAGGTCATCCACAACCTGGTGCAGAACGCGATCGATGCGGTGGCCGAGCGGCCCGACGGGCAGGTGCGGGTGGTCACCGAACTCGCGCGCACCGAGCAGGGCGAGGTGCGGGCCGTGCGGCTGCAGGTGATCGACAATGGGCCGGGATTCGCAGACAAGGTGCTGAAGCGGGCGTTCGAACCGTACGTCACCACGAAGAGCAAGGGGACCGGCCTGGGCCTGGCCGTGGTCAAGAAAATCGCCGATGAACACGGGGCGCGCATCCGGCTGGCCAACCTCACCGAGGCTTCCGAGCAGGGAGAAGTCGTGATCGGTGCCCAAGTTTCGCTATCATTTTCAAAATTCGCACCGGTTGGGTCCGCTGAAGCGGCCGCCGCCGACAGCCGGGTGCACTGAGGGTTCATGGCCACCATTCTTGTTGTAGATGACGAACTGGGCATTCGCGCCCTGCTGTCGGAGATCCTGACCGACGAAGGCCACCAGGTCGAACTGGCCGAGAACGCGGCGCAGGCCCGCGCGTGCCGCGAGCGGGTGCGGCCCGACCTCGTGCTGCTCGACATCTGGATGCCCGATGTCGACGGCATCACGCTGCTGAAGGAGTGGGGTGCGACCACGCTGCTGACGATGCCGGTGATCATGATGTCGGGCCACGGCACCATCGACACGGCGGTCGAGGCGACGAAGGTCGGGGCGGTGGCCTTCCTCGAGAAGCCGATCACGCTGCAGAAGCTGCTGCGCGCGGTGGAGCAGGCGCTGGTCAAGCCGAACAGCCGGGCGGCCCCGCCGCCGCCGCCGCCGCCGCCCCCCCTGCCGCTGCCGCGCATCGAGTACGGCATGCCCATCGAGACGCTGCCGGTGAGCCAGGCGATGCCGCTGCCGCCGATCGGCCCGCAATCGGAACAGAGCTTCGAGCTCGACCGGCCGCTGCGCGAGGCGCGCGATGCCTTCGAGAAGAGCTACTTCGAGTTCCACCTGGCCAAGGAGAACGGCAGCATGACGCGCGTGGCCGAGAAGACCGGCCTGGAGCGCACGCACCTGTACCGCAAGCTCAAGCAACTGGGCGTCGACCTGACGCGCAACAAGCGCAGCGGCGGGATCTGATCGAAGCCTGCCGGCAAACTGCTATACTCATCGGCTCACGGCCAAGTAGCTCAGTTGGTAGAGCAGCGGATTGAAAATCCGCGTGTCGGTGGTTCGATTCCGCCCTTGGCCACCAGATCATGGAAGCCCCGAGACAGTTCGCTGCTCGGGGCTTTCTGCTTTTCTGGCTCGACTCAAGGCAGCGCGAGCTTGTTCGCTGCGTCCTGCAGGCCATCCAGGATGCTGTCGACCAGTTGCATCGGAAAGTCGCCCGGCAACTGCGCGCGCACGGCGTCCATCACTCGCGGCGTCTGCGCAACGAGTTCGTCGATCACGAGGCCGACCGGCTGGCCGGCCTCCGTCACGACACCATGGCGCGCACCGAGCGCCTCCCAGTGCCGTCGCTGGATGTCCTGCATCTTCCAGTGCGCGTTCTTCGAACGCACCGCCATCGCCATCCTGGCCTTGAAGGGCGAGATCTTCGACGGGCCGGCGCCCAGCACCGAGTACGCCGACAGCACGTCGTAGAGCGGCGTCAGCTGGTAGCGCCCGTTGGGACGCAGGAAGAGGCTGAAGTTCTTCGCGTGGCCATCCGTCGCGCACAGCATCCAGAACAGCAACTGCGCCTGGAAGAAGGTCCGGCGGTCCCGTTCGCGTGCCATGGAACCCTCGAGCACGCCGAGGATGCGATCCATGCCCGGGCCGCCCTCGGCCTCGTACCTGGCGCCGGGCGGCACGCCGCTGGCCTGGCACAGGTCCTCCTGCGGCAGGCGGATCAGCCGCCGCTCACCGGCCGGGCTGCTCCACCAGGCGCGGTCGAAGCGCTCGACCACGAGTGCCTTCATGTCCTCGAACTGCAGCGGCGTGCAGGCGGCCACCGGCAGGCCGTACGCCTGCAGGATCCGCGAGCACAGCCACTCGTTCTCGACCGAGTCGCGCATGTCGAGCTTCATGCCGCCGATCAGCCCCGGCGGCAGCTTGAAGATGTGCGTGGTGGGCGTGCCGCCCCGTGGCAGGCACCAGCGGCCGTCCTGGAACGACAGCGCCGTCTTCTCCTGCGCGCCCGCGATGGAGATGCGGAAGTCGTCGTCGTTGGCGACCAGCCCCAGCGTGTGCGGCGTCGTGGTGCCGCGCAGCACCTCGGCCACCTCGGCATCGGTCAGCGGCTGCGCCTGCACGGCCGCGGGGCCGGCCGGAGCCTGGTCCGGGGGCAGGATCTCCAGCGCCCCGACACAGTCGCGTCCGATCTCGGACAGCAGATCGAACGCGTCGGTCGAGCCCGTCGCGTAGCGGCGGGCCATGCGGTCGAGGATGTCCTGGCTGTCCGGCAACAGGTTGGCGAACCAGGCGCGAACCTTGTCTCCGCGATGCGGCCCGTTGCCCGGCGTGAAGGGCAGCGACAACGACAGCGGGCGACCCTGCTCCGACCGAGTCCAGTCGAGGTCGTACTGCAGCGTGTCCGGCGCGTTCGGGGCTCGGCTCCRGGTGCCGACGAAGACCCCGTTCATCCAGAGCCCGAGCGAGCGGGTGTGCGAGCGGCGTCCCATGCGTCACCAGGCCGGCGGCGTGGGGCTGGCGGCAGGCTTGCTCAGCACGAGTTCGACGCCGAGGATGCCCAGCAGCTTCAGCAGCCGGGCGGCGCCCACCTTCTCGGCGTTGCGCTCCAGGGCCGAGTAGGTCTGCTGGGTGACGCCTAGACGCAGGGCGGCTTCGCGTTGCGTCAGGCCGGCCTCCTTGCGGAAGGCCTGCAGCAGGGTCGGCAATTGATCCGCAGTGCGAACGGTGAAATCAGGCATGCAAGCTCCGAGCTGTACTTCGGGTTCACATATTGTAGGCTGTTGAGTCAATTTACTGCTTGAGAGCTGTAAACCAAAAGAACAGCATGTGAACTGTTTCAAGCCATCTGAAAAATCACACGCATCTCCCCAATATTGAGGATGAATGGCCTCTTGCAGGGGCCGTCCGGCACAGGGTGCCTCTATGCTCACGCCCAAACAGCGCAGGGGCTCGGGCCCTGGAGGGATTCGATGGAAGGCAGTGCACAGGTGCGCCTGGTGTTCGCGGGCGAGGTGCTGAGCGGGTTCAGCCTCGACGAGGTCAAGCGCAGCTTCGCGCAGGCCTACCGCGTCGAGGGCGAGCGGCTCGAAGAGGTGTTCGCCGGCGGCCGCACGGTGATCAAGCGCGCCATCGCGCTCGCCGATGCCGATCGCTACGTGCAGAAGTTTCGCCAGATGGGCATGCAGGTGCTGGTCGAGACGGCGGATGGCAAGCCGGTCGGGGTGACCACCTCGCCGCTGGCGACGCCACCGATCCCTGCCGCGAAGGCCCCCACTGCCGCGCCCGTCGCCGCGCCGCCCCCGACGCCGCTCGCCGCCACGATCCCGCCGCTGGCACCGCTCGAAGAGCAGGTGACCTGCCCCAACTGCGGCGAGCGCCAGCCCAAGCGCGCGTTCTGCCGCAACTGCTCCACCGACATCGCCCGCGCGATCGCCAACAAGCAGGAAGAGATCGACCGGGCCCGCGCCGAGCGCCTGGCGGCCCGCAACGGCGGCGGCCGCTATGCGCCGCCGAAGTCGGGCGGCGCCGTGGGGTACGAACCCAGCGAGGAATTGCCGCCGGTCCTGAGCCTGAGCTTCGAAGGCCGCATCGGCCGCATCGCCTACTTCAACACCGGCATGCTGAGCCTGCTCGGCGTCGCGTTGATCGCTGTCGGCGCGGCGGTGATCCTGCCGATCTTCCGCTCGGTGGGGTTCGCGCTTCTGCTCGTGCCGGTCTTCGCCGCGTTCGTCATCTGGTCGGTGCGCGCCAGCGCGCTGCGGCTGCATGACCTGAACCGCAGCGGCTGGTGGTCGCTGCTGCTGTCGGTGCCCGTCCTCGGCGGCTTGCTCGGCCTGGTGATGATGTTCTGGCCAGGCACCGGCGGCGACAACGACTACGGCCCGCAGCCGCGCCGGGGCAACGCCGTGGCCGCGGTGATCACGGGCGTGCTGCTGGTGCTGATGCTGCTCGCCTCGTTCTCGTCGTACCGGTCGTATGTCAAGCGCGTCCGCGAGGCCGAGGCCCCGGCGACGGAACAGTTCGACCCGCGCGCCGCCCAGGCCGCCGACGTGATCACCGGCCCGGACGCGCTGAGGGCCTTCACCGACGAGTACCTGGCCCAGCCGAACCACAAGGCCTTCGCGTCGTCCGACAGCGGCGCCTTCGGCTGGCGCGCCGGCCAGGCCTCACCGCGCGAAGCGGCGCGCCAGGCCATGTCGGCCTGCGAGGCCAACCGCAAGCCCTACACCGGTCCGTGCGCGCTGATGAACGTCAACGGGCAGTGGCTCAAGCAGCACTGACTCATGCAGCACTGAGCAGTTCGCGCAACGCCCGCTCGAACACCTCGGGCGGCTGGCCGCCCTGGATCAGGTGGCGGTCGTTGATGATCACCGAGGGCACGGCCTGGATGCCGTGCTGGCGGTAGAACTCCTCCCGCTCGCGCACCTCGTCGGCGAACTCGTTCGAGGCCAGCACCTCGCGGGCGCGCTGCGCGTCGAGCCCGACCTCGGCGGCCACCTTCACCAGCACCTCGTGCGAGCTCGGGTCCTGGCCGTCGGTGAAGTAGGCCTTGAACAGCGCATGCTTCAGCGCGAGCTGCCGGCCCTCGAGTTCGGCCCAGTGCAGCAG
>NZ_JBFUGN010000172.1:0-8894 GCF_056402895.1 Rhizobacter sp. P3_B12
GCCGCTATGCTTGCGGCCTGCGCCTCCTCAAGCCTTTTCAGAAAGCGGGTTTCATGTATCACGGCGAGCGTTTCAACAGCTTCACGCACCTGGCCGGCCTGCTGCTGGCGATCGGCGGCGGCACGGTGCTGATCGTGCAGTCGTCGCTGCACGGCGATGCCTGGCAGATCGTCGGCGCGAGCATCTTCGCCGCCACGATGATCCTGCTGTACGGCGCATCGACGCTGTACCACAGCGTGCGCGGCGCGGCCAAGCGCGTGCTGGTGAAGTTCGACCACTGCGCCATCTACCTGCTGATCGCCGGCACCTACACGCCGTTCGCGCTGGTCACGCTGCGCGGGCCCTGGGGCTGGTCGCTGTTCGGCGTGGTGTGGGGGCTCGCGGTGGTCGGCATCGTGAAGGAACTGAGCCTGGGCCGCGAGCGCATTCCTTCCGTGCCGCTGTACGTGGCGATGGGCTGGCTGGCGCTGATCGCCGCGGTGCCGCTGGTGCGCGAGCTGCCGTGGGCGGCCCTCGCGTGGCTGGTGGCCGGCGGGCTCTGCTACACGGGCGGCATCGTGTTCTATGCGAACGACGAGCGCTGGCGGCATGCGCACGGCGTGTGGCACCTGTTCGTGCTGGCGGGCACGGCCTGCCACTTCGTCACCGTGATGCTGTACGTCGCATGAGCGGTGCCGACCTTCATCCGCGTGCGGCCGAGTTGATCGCGCTGCTGCAACTGCAATCGCATCCCGAAGGCGGGCACTACCGCGAGTTCTTCCGCGCGGCGTCATCAATCACGCCGGGCGATGGCCGCCCGCCGCGCAACGCGTTGACGAGCATCGATTTCCTGCTGGCCCGCGGCCAGTTCAGTGCGTGGCACCGCGTCGCGTCGGACGAAGTCTGGCACCTGCTCGAAGGCGGGCCGCTGCGGCTGTGGCTGATGCCGCCGTCGCTGGACCGCATCGAATCGGTGACGCTGGCGCCGGTGAGCACCACGACGCAGCCGCGCTTCACGGTGCCGGCGCACTGGTGGCAGGCTGCCGAGCCGCTCGGCGACTTCGCGTACGTGGGAGCGACGGTGGCACCGGGCTTCGACTTCGCCGACTTCTCGTTCCTGCGCGAGCACGCCGATGCGATGTCGGCGGTGCGCGCATTGAAACCCGATCTCGCGAGGCTGACCGGATGAGCGACACGCCAGCCCAACCCCGCAATCCACTGCACGGCCTCACGCTCGAGGCCTTGCTGACCGAGCTGGTCGCGCACTACGGCTGGCCGGGCCTGGCCGAGCGCGTCCAGCTGCGCTGCTTCAGCATCGAGCCGAGCATCTCGTCGAGCCTGAAGGTGCTGCGCAAGACGCCGTGGGCGCGCGAAAAGGTCGAGAGCCTCTACCTCTTCATGTTGCGAGAAAGAGACCGCGCGGCCCGCGCGAGCAAGCCGCGCTGAGCTGGGCCTTCGAGCCGGCCTGGCCGGTGAAGTTCCGTTGATCTGCTGCACTGCAACATCATGTTGCAGGCCCTCGAAAAACTTCACGTTGAGGAGGTGCCGCGTTCACATGCGCGGCCGATCCTGCTTTCATGTCGGACAAGCGATCCGGCAGTCCTACTGAGAGAAACAGGAGTGAAAGCATGATCAAACTGAGCAGCAAACTCATCATCGCCTCGGCCGCCTCGCTGATGGCGCTCGCAGCGCACGCCCAATCGGTGCAACCGGGGCCGTACATCGGCGGCAGCGTCGGCACGACGAAGTTCCACGGCGACAACATCGGCGGGCTGGACATCGACACCACCGACACCGGTGGCAAGGTGTACGGCGGCTACCAGTTCACGCCGAACTTCAGCCTGGAAGGCGGCTGGGTCGGGCTGGGCAAGTACAGCGCCAGCGGCAGTGAGCTGAAGCTGAACAACGGCGTGTTCCTGGATGCCGTGGGCACGTTCCCGGTGGCGCAGGACTTCTCGCTGCTGGGCCGCGTGGGTGTCTACAACGGCAAGGCCGATCGCACGGTCAACGGCGTGAACGACAGCGAGCGCGGCACCGACGTCAAGTACGGCGCGGGCGTGCAATACGACCTGTCGAAGAACACCGCGATCCGTGGTGAATGGGAGCGGTACCGCGTGAAGGCGCTGGACATCAAGGACAACACCGACCTGTTCTCGGTCGGCGTGAACTACCGCTTCTAAGGATGACGACCCCTCGGTCGATGGGTACATCGACCGATCCCCCAAGGGGATCCGGGCCGGCTTGGGGCGGCCCGGCGCTCGGCCCGGCGCGTCAAACGCCCGGGTGGGGCGCCATCACCCGAATACGGGCGCCGGAGAGGCCGACCACCTGCCCCGCCCTGATCTTGCAGGTCTTGCGCAGCTCGGTCTGCCCATCGACATCGACCTTGCCCTCGGCCACCATCGTCTTCGCGGCGCCTCCGCTGTGGCAGATGCCGGTGGCCTTGAGCAGGGCATCGAGCGGGATGAAGTCGCCGCGCAGTTCGAAATCGATCAGGTTCATGCGGCGAATTGTCGCGCGAGCAGCGCATACGAATGCCGCCGCACGGCAGGGTCGTGCGCCCAGGTGTTGATGACGAGTTCTTCCAGCCCGAAATCGCTGGCCAACGCCCGCAGCTTGTCGGCAACCTGCGCGGCCGTGCCGACGAACGCCTTGCGCCGCATCGGCTCGATGGTGGCCATCTCGTCCGGCGTGAAGCCGCGCGCGGCGATCTGATCCGGCGCCTGCAGCGGCCCGAGCAAGCCGCGATTGCGGTCGACGCGCCAGCGCTCGCGGCTCAAGGCCAGGTGCAGCGCGGTCTCTTCGGTATCGGCGGCCAGCGCCCAGACGCAGACGGTCGCCTGCGGTTTGGGGTGGCGCTCGCTCGGCTGATAGAGCCGGTGGTACAGATCGAGCGCCTGCTCGGCGCCCTGACCGTCGGTGAAGAAATACGCGAACGCATAGGGCAGCCCGAACTGCGCGGCCATCTGCGCACCATAGTCGGAGCTGCCGAGAATCCACACCTCGGGCGCATGCTCGCCGCGCGGATGCGCGACGATGCCGCGATGGCGCACGCCGCTGGTCCAGGCCTGCAGGTCACGCACCTGCTCCGGAAAATTCTCCGCACTGCCATATGCATGCGGGTTGAGCGCCTGAGCGGTGCGCATGTCGCCGCCGGGAGCGCGGCCGACGCCGAGGTCGATGCGGCCGGGCGCCAGCGCCTCGAGCACGCGAAACTGCTCGGACACTTTCAGCGCGGCGTAGTGCGGCAGCATCACGCCGGCACTGCCGATGCGGATGCGGCTGGTGCGGGCGGCGATCGCGGCCATCACGATCTCGGGCGCGCTGCCGACGATCGTCGGCAGGCTGTGATGCTCGCTGACCCAGAAGCGCTCATAGCCGAGGGCTTCGCAGTGCTGCGCGAGCTCGAGGGTGTCGCGGATGGCGGCGTCTTCGCCTTGGCCGCTCAAGGCGACGGATTGGTCGAGGACTGAGAGTTTCATGGTGGTTGTGTTCTGTTCTGTTGCTGTGCTGTGCTGCGCTGTGCGCGTGGGCGGGGCGGCCGGGGAGCGCCAATAAAGACGGGGCGCCGGAGCTGGCTGGTTTCATGGCCCGCGTGCGCCAGCACGCTTCGTGAACTGACTGTCGCCGACTGTTTGACCACAACGAACGAAGTGAGTGACGGGAGTTTCGGCGACGGGCCATSAAACCAGTCAGCGCAGGGGAGTCATTGCCCCGCCAGGGGCRATGACCGCACCGGCCGGCGMGCCACRGCCTCCCCCCACSCGCCTTTGCGAGCAAAGCCTGATCAAGAGAGCCCCGCAGCATGGTGCTCGATGTGGTCGGCCACGAAGGTCGAGATGAAGTAGTAGCCGTGGTCGAAGCCCGCGTGGCGCCGCAAGGTCAAGGGCTGGCCAGACGCAACACAAGCGGCTTCGAACAGCTCCGGATGCAACTGCGTCGCAAGGAATCGATCGGCCAGCCCCTGATCGATCAGCAAGTGCGAGGTGCGCGCCCCGGCCTTCACCAGTTCGGTGGCATCGTGCTCGCGCCAGGCCTGCCGGTCTTCACCCAGGTAGCCGCGGAAGGCCTTGTCACCCCACGGGCTCTGCATCGGCGCCGCGATCGGTGCGAAGGCCGACACGCTGCGGAACAGCGTTGGATGCTTCAGGCCCAGCGTCAGTGCGCCATGCCCACCCATCGAGTGCCCGAACAGGCCGAGACGGTTCGTATCGGCCGAGAACTCCGCTTCGATCAGCGCCGGCAGCTCCTGCGTCAGCCAGCTGGCCATGCGCCAGTGCGCACGCCACGGCGCCTCGGTGGCATCGAGGTAGAAGCTCGCGGCCGTGCCGAAATCCCACGACGCATCGGCCTCGGCAATGCCGGTGCCGCGCGGGCTGGTGTCCGGCGTCACGAGCATCAGCCCGTGCTTCGCCGCGTGCTGCTGCGCGCCCGCCTTCATCGCGAAGGTCTGCTCGTTGCATTCCAGGCCGGCCAGGTAGATCAGCACCGGCACCCGCGCGGTTGCGGCCTGCGGCGGCCTGAAGACGCCGAAGCGCATCGGCAGGCCGATCGTGTCCGACACGTGCTCGTGAAAACCTTGCACACCGCCGAAGCACGCATGCTCCGACAAGGTCTTCACCGGCCCGCCGTCAGTCATACACCACCACCGAACGGATCGACTCGCCACGCTTCATCAACTCGAAGCCGTGGTTGATGTCGTTCAACGCCAGCTTGTGCGTGATCAGCTCGTCGATCCGCAGCTTGCCGTCCATGTACCAGTCGACGATCTTCGGCACGTCGGTGCGGCCGCGCGCACCCCCGAAGGCCGAGCCCTTCCACTCGCGGCCCGTCACCAGCTGGAACGGGCGCGTCGAGATCTCCTGCCCCGCCGCCGCCACGCCGATGATGATGCTCTGCCCCCAGCCCTTGTGGCAGCACTCCAGCGCCTGCCGCATCGTCGTCGTGTTGCCGATGCACTCGAAGCTGTAGTCGGCGCCGCCATCGGTCAGCTGCACGATCGCATCGACCACGTTGTCGACCTCGCGCGGGTTGATGAAGTGCGTCATGCCGAAGCTGCGCGCCATCGCCTCGCGGGCCGGGTTCAGGTCGACGCCGATGATCCTGTCGGCACCCACCATCTTCGCGCCCTGGATCACGTTCAGCCCGATCCCGCCCAGGCCGAACACGACCACGTTCGCGCCCGCCTCCACCTTCGCGGTGAAGATCACCGCGCCGACACCCGTCGTCACGCCGCAGCCGATGTAGCAGACCTTGTCGAACGGCGCATCGCTGCGGATCTTCGCCAGCGCGATCTCCGGCACCACGATGTGGTTGCTGAAGGTCGACGTGCCCATGTAATGCAGGATCGGCTTGCCGTCGATCGAGAAGCGGCTCGTCGCATCCGGCATCAACCCCTTGCCCTGCGTGCCGCGGATCAGCTGGCACAGGTTGGTCTTGCGCGACAGGCAGAACTTGCACTGCCGGCACTCCGGCGTGTACAGCGGGATCACGTGGTCGTCGCGCTTCAGGCTCGTGACGCCCGGCCCCACCTCCAGCACCACGCCCGCACCCTCGTGGCCGAGGATCGCCGGGAACAGCCCTTCGGGATCGGCGCCCGACAGCGTGAACTCGTCGGTGTGGCAGATGCCGGTCGCCTTCACCTCCACCAGCACCTCGCCGGCGCGCGGCGGCGCCAGGTCGACCGTCTCGATGCTCAAGGGGTGGCCGGCCTTCCAGGCCACGGCGGCTTTCGTCTTCATCAGAAGCTCCTTGCGGGCACCGGGCGCGCAAATGGCGGGCATTGTGCGATGTGCCTGCCGGCGCGTCCGCCTGTCGTGTGGAAACACCGTCACCAGGGACGATTCTCGACACCGTGTGCGGAATGTCCCGACCCGTGGTGTATATTCCGCGGCACAGGTATACGCAAGACTGTGGTTGTGAGTGATCTTTTGCGACGCCGTGCTGGTTCCAGCCCGGTTCTGTTGAAATCCCCGAATAACGCTTGAGTGTCTCTGCATGCGTCGGCATGTGCTGCCGCATTACTACTGATAGAAATAGGAAACGTCCATGACGACGCAAACCGGTACCGTGAAGTGGTTCAACGAGAGCAAGGGCTACGGCTTCATCGCTCAAGACGCGGGCGGCGCTGACCTGTTCGCCCACTTCCGTGACATTCAAGGCAACGGCTTCAAGACGCTGCTGGAAAACCAGCGCGTTGAATTCGAAGTGAAGCAAGGCCAGAAGGGCCTGCAAGCCGCGAACATTCGCGTGCTGTGATGCAGCGCAGGGCGCAAGCCCTGCTGCCAAGACGAACGCGGCTCCCGGGCCGCGTTTTCTTTTGGGTGATCTCGTCTTGGGTCATCCCGTTTGGGGGCATCCCGCCTGGGGCCTACGGCTTCACCTGCGCCGTCTCGATCGCCAGCTTGTTGTCGACGCCGCTCACGCCCTTCACCGCCATCGCGATGCGCTCGGCCCGCTGGCGGGCGTCCTCGCTCGGTGCCGAGCCGTACAGCGCCACCTTGCCATCGTGCGTGTCGACGTTGACGCGCAACGCACTGAGGTCCGGGTCCTTCGCGATGTCGGCCTTGATCGATGCCGTGATCGCCCCGTCGGCGATCGACTGACCGATCTGCGACGTGCCGTCCTGGCTCGCCTGCGACGCGTCGCGCGCCGCGGTCTTCACGTCGGCGACCGACTGCTTCGCGTTCTGCTTCACCTCGTTGGCCGCCTGCTCGGCGGTCGATACCGCCGAATCCAGCTTCTGCCCGACGGTGCGGTGGTCGCTCGAATCGCAACCCGCCGCCAGCGCGGCGATCGGTGCGATCACGCACAGGGTCCACAAGAGCTTGCTCATCTCAGTCTCCTTTTTCAGGTCAACGGAACATGGCGCGCCACCTGCGGCGCCGCGGCGGCCTGCGGTGTTTGCACGAGGCGATTCACCGGGTAGCCGTCGGCACGCAAGCGCGCGACGATGCCGTCGTACAGCGCGCCATCCATCTGCGGCGTGCGCGACAGGATCCACAGGTATTCGCGCGACGGCTCGCTGACCACCGCATAGCGGTAGTCGGCGTCGAGCATCACGACCCAGTAGTCGCCGCGCCCCACCGGCATCCAGCGCAGCCACGTCGGCAGGAAGCTGACCTTCAGCTTCGCGCCGCTGTCGTCGCCCTTCACCGGCGTCGCCCGGCCGACGGACACCGCCCATTTCGAATCCGCCTCGCGGCAGCGGTTGATCACCTTGATCGCGCCGCTGCCGGTGGGCTGGTAGGTGGCGGTGACGTTGCCCTCGCACTTCGCCTGGAAGCTGTTCGGCAGCCGCGCCAGCTCGTACCAGGTGCCGGCATAGCGCTGCGCGTCGAGCGCGGCGACGCTGCGCACCGGTGGCACGTCCTGCCCCGAGGCCAGCGCCAGCGCGACGCTCGCCACGGTGAGGCTGGCAACGGTCAGGTTCGAGGTGAGGCTCAGGCGCATGGCGGGCTCCGGCAGTCGGATCGTCGATGGAGGCGGGTTGCCGACGACTGTAGGTTCGCCCCCCGGCGCGCCCTGTCGGCGCCCCGCCTGATCGCCTGTCGGACAAGGTCGACATCGGCGCTACCATCAAACGGCATCCCCAAAACCAACAGACCCAGGAGACACGCGATGCCCACCTCCCTCGAAAACCGGCAGATCCGCCTGGCCGCCCGCCCGGTCGGCCTGCCCACCGCCGACAACTGGCAGTTCACGACCGAGCCGGTCGCCGAGCCCGAGGCCGGCGGCGTGCTCGTGAAGACCCAGGCGCTGTCGCTCGACCCGGCGATGCGCGGCTGGATGAACGAGGGCAAGAGCTACATCCCGCCGGTCGGCATCGGCGAGGTGATGCGGGCCGGCGGCATCGGCAGCGTCGTCGCATCGAAGAACCCGGCCTTCGCGGTCGGCGACACCGTCAGCGCCACGCTCGGCGTGCAGCAGTATTGCCTGATCCCCGAGGCCGGCATCCGCCGCCACGGACTGTTCAAGATCGACCCGCGGCTGGGCACGCCGATGCAGTGGCTCAACGTGCTCGGCATGCCCGGCATGACGGCCTGGTTCGGCCTGATGGACGTGGGCCAGCCGAAGGCCGGCGAGACCATCGTGGTGTCGGGCGCGGCCGGCGCGGTCGGCCAGACCGTCGGCCAGCTCGCCAAGGTGAAGGGCCTGCGCACCGTCGGCATCGCCGGCGGCCCCGCCAAGTGCGAGTGGGTCGTCAAGGAGCTGGGCTTCGACGCCTGCATCGACTACAAGGCCGGCGCGGTGAAGGACGGCCTGAAGCAGCACTGCCCGCAGGGCGTCGACATCTACTTCGACAACGTCGGCGGCGAGATCCTCGACACCGTGCTGACGCGCATCAACCGCCACGCCCGCATCGTGATCTGCGGCGCCATCAGCCAGTACAACAACACGACGCCGGTGAAAGGCCCCGCCAACTACCTGTCGCTGCTGGTCAACCGCGCCCGCATGGAAGGCATGGTGGTGTTCGACTACGCCGACCGCTACCCGATCGCCATCGCCGAGTTGGGCGAGCTGCTGCAGGCCGGCCGCATCCGCAGCCGGGAAGACGTGGTCGCCGGGCTGGAGAACTTCCCGCAGGCGCTGCTGAAGCTGTTCAGCGGCGAGAACTTCGGCAAGCTGGTGCTGCAGGTCGCCAGCTGAGGCCGCGCAGACGGGCGTCCCTGCGGGCAAGTGCGCTGGACGCCTGCTGCATTCGGCACAACACTTGCCCTCCATGGCTGTTCCTGAAGTGCCCCTCTCTGGCGAGGCATCCGATCCGCCCGGCAAGCCGATGCCGATCGCGACGGCGCGGGCGCTGCTGGCCGCCAGTCCCGACGCGCTGCTGCACCTCGACGCCGCTGGCCGCATCGCGTGGAGCAACGGCCGCCTCGAGGCCGCCTGCGGGCAGCCCCCCGGCGCGCTGCAGG
>NZ_JBFUGN010000173.1:0-8803 GCF_056402895.1 Rhizobacter sp. P3_B12
CGCCGAGCGGGCGCTGGCGGCCGAGAACCGCGCCGTCGCCGGCCAGCGCGCGGTCGATGCCAGCAAGAACGCGATGACGCTGACCGAAAGCGCGCTCGGCGACGCGACCGACCTGCTGCAGCAGGTGCGCGAGACGATGCTCTCGGCCGGCAACGCGACCTACACCGATGCCGAGCGCAAGGGCCTGGCCGACAAGATCGGCGAGTTGCGCAAGCAGCTGGTGGCGGTGGCGAACCGGGCCGATGGCGCCGGCACCTACCTGTTCGGCGGGCAGGGCAGCGGCCAGGCGCCATTCCTCGACGCGGCCGGCGGCGTCGTCTACCGCGGCGGCAGCGGCGAGACCGCGGTGGCCTCCACCGAATCGCTGCCGATCACCACCAACGGCGAACAGATCTGGATGCAATCGCGCTCCGGCAACGGCGTGTTCGACACCAACGCCGTCACCGCGACCGGCACCGCGTGGATCGACAGCGGCCATGTCACCAACCCGTCGGCGCTGACCGGCTCGACCTACAGCATCCAGTTCAGCGTCGCGGCCGGCGTCACCACCTATTCGATCCTGCAGGACGGCGCGCCGACCGCGCAGGTCGGCATGCCGTTCAAGCCCGGCCAGGCGATCGAGATCGACGGCATGGCGGCATCCATCGCCGGCAACCCGGCCGACCTCGACGAGTTCACGCTGACGCCATCGACCAGCAGCCAGACCGTCTTCGACACGCTCGACAAGGCGATCGCCGACCTGAAGACGCCGCTGCGCAGCGGCACGCAGATCGCGCAGTCGAATGCCGACAACCTGGCCAACCTCGACCAGGTGATGGCCACCCTGTCGGGCGCGCGCACCCGGATCGGCGAGACGCTGAACCGCATCGACGGCGTCACCGGCCGGCTCGACTCGCTGAAGCTGTCGAGCAAGACCGCGCGGTCGGATGCGGAAGACCTCGACATGACGAACGCAATTTCGGACTTCGCGAGCCAGCAGACCGGGTACGATGCCTCGCTCAAGGCGTACACCATGGTGCAGAAGCTGTCGCTGTTCAACTACCTGAATGGCTGATCGAGCGGCTGATGCCCGTCGCCATCGCCTGCACACTTTCCCTGGAGATTCCGCGTGACTGACAACGCCACACTCGGGCAGGTCGCCCTCGGCTATTCGCCGTTCATCGACCGCAGCCGCGCCGTGACGGCCACCCGCCTGACCATCTACCCGCTGCGCCCCGAGCTGAAACCCGATGTCGCCCAGTTGCTGCATGCCGTGGGCGGCGTGTGGCCGGCCGATGGCGGCCGCGCCTCGCTGAACATCGTCAGCGAGAGCCTGCTGCAGGACCTGATGGGTGCGAGCCCGTCGGCCAACCTGATGATCGAGATCCCGGCCTTCATGGCCTGCGACGAGGCCAACATCGAGTCGCTGCAGGCGCTGCACCGCGCCGGCAACACGCTGCTGCTCAAGGGCCGGCCGATGAAGGAGCTGCCGCGCGAGCTGCTGCCGTGCTTCAAGTTCTCGCTGATCGACCTGGCCGACGACCGCCGCGTCAATGAATCCGGCAACGTGGCGCCCGCCGGCGTCACGCGCAACATCGCGCACGTGCAGTCGGGCGTGCGCACGCTGGCCGACATGGAGGGCAGCTTCTCGCGCGGTGCGGCCGCGGTGCTGGGCTGGCCGATCGACGACGCCATCAAGGAGGCGCAGACCAAGGGCAAGTCGGCGGTGCAGATCGACCTGCAGGTGATCGTCGAGCTGATCCAGCGCGTGGACGCGCAGGACCCGATCGAGAAGCTCGAGAACACGCTGAAGCGCGACCCGTCGCTCGCGTTCAAGCTGATGCGCTACATCAACTCGCCGGCCTTCGGGCTGCGCGTCGAGATCAGCTCGTTCCGTCACGCGATCATGATGCTCGGCTACCAACGCCTGAAGCGCTGGCTGGCGCTGCTGCTGGCCACCGCCGGCAAGGACGCCAACATGAAGCCGGTGATGTTCGCGGCAGTGCGCCGCGGGCTGCTGATGGAAGAGCTGGTGCGCTCGTCGGGCGACGAGGAGATGCGCAACGAGATGTTCATCTGCGGCGTGTTCTCGCTGCTCGACCGCATGTTCAAGCAGCCGTTCGCCGATCTGATGAAGACGATCCCGGTGCCCGAGCGCGTCTACCAGGCGCTGGTCGACGGCACCGGCCCGTACCAGCCGTACTTCGACCTGGTGCAGGCGGTGGAGCATGAATCGCTGTACGACTTCCGCACCGCGGCCGACACGCTGATGCTGAGCGTGAGCGAGATCAATCGGGCGGTGCTCGGTGCCCTGACCTCGGCCTCGCAGATCGAGTAGGAGCGAGCGGGGGAGGTTGTTCCGAAAGATATGCAAACATTGACTTTTGCATAAATATTGCAACATACTGGCGGCCCATGCCGCCTCTCTCGCCTTCCACTCACGAGCAGGCTGTCCTCCAGCTGGCCAGGCAGCGTCCGCTGCTTCGCGCGCGTGACCTGGCCGAGCACGCGCTTCCCACCGTTGTCCTGAGCCGGCTGGTTGCCGCTGGCAAGCTTGAACGAATCTCGCGCGGCGTCTACAGCCTGCCGGCGCGCAAACTCAGCGAGCATCGCTCGCTGGCCGAAGTCAGCCTGCGCGTGCCGCAGGGTGTTGTCTGCCTGTTGTCCGCACTGCGTGTGCATGGCATCGGCACGCAGGCCCCCTTCGAGGTCTGGGTCGCCATTCCGCATCACTCGCCGACGCCTCGCCTGGATCAGCCGGCGTTGCGCGTCGTGCGCATGTCGGGGCAAGCGTTCACCGAAGGCGTGGAGCCCCTCGTGATCGACGGCGTGAAAGTGCCGGTCTTCAACCCTGCGAAGACGGTTGCCGACTGCTTCAAGCACAGGAACAAGATCGGCATCGACGTCGCGATCGAGGCGCTGCGCGATGGGTGGACCCAACGCAAGCTGACGATGGATGCCATCTGGCACTACGCGAGCATCGACCGTGTCGCCAACGTGATGCGCCCCTATCTCGAAAGCGTCTCCGCATGAGCCGAAACGTGGCTGCCTCCGTTCGCGCTCGCCTGAAGCAGCATGCCGATGCGGCGAGGGAAGACTTCAATCTCACGCTGACGCGCTATGGGCTCGAGCGCCTGCTGTACAGGTTGTCGGTCTCGACGCATGAGCCCGACTTCCTGTTGAAGGGCGCCCTCCTGTTCTCGCTGTGGTACGACCATCCGCACCGCCCCACGCGCGACGCAGACCTGCTGTCGTTCGGCCCGAGTGACATCGGCTCGCTCGTGGCGAATTTCCGGCAGATCTGCGGCATCGAGTTCGACGACGGCCTCGCGTTCGATGCCACGGCGATCAAGGGCTCCGAGATCCGCAAGTCGACCGGATACGGCGGCGTGCGCGTCGACATTCCGGCCCGGCTGGACGGCGCGCGCATCGCACTGCAGGTCGACGTCGGCTTCGGCGATGCCGTGACACCGGCGCCCGAGGTGGTCCGGTACCCCCTTCTGCTCGATGACCTGCCGGCCCCCCACCTGCGTGCGTATCCGAAATACACGGTCGTTGCAGAGAAATTCCACGCGATCTGCCTGCTGGGCATGACGAACACGCGGATGAAGGACTACTTCGACCTGGACGTGCTGCTGCAGGGCGATGAACTCGATCCGGGCGAGTTGCGCAGAGCGATCGAAGCCACGTTCGAGCGCCGAAAGCTGGCGATGCCCACCGAGTTGCCGGTCGGATTGAGCGACACTTTCGCGGCCGACGCCACGAAGCAAATCCAGTGGAAGGCCTTCCTGAAGAAGAATCGCCTCGACCGTGACGAGTTGACCGATCTGGTTGCTCGCCTGCAGAGGCAACTCCGTGTGACAGGGGTCATTTGATGTTCGATCCCCAGGCCTTGCGCCAACTCCTCGACGTGCTGTCCGACGCCGTGCTGGTGCTGGACCGCACGGCGCGCGTCGTCTTCGCCAACACGGCAGCGCTGCGGCTGATCGCCGGCGAGCCGGCGCGGCAGCTGGCGCAGCTCGGGCCGCTGCTCGGCGAGCCGTTCGTCAGCGCCGTCGCGCAGGCACTCGCCGCCGGCTCGTCGTCGACGCTGCCGGAGGCGGTCACGCTGAACGACGGCCGCCGCTTCGGCGTCGCATTGGCGCCGCTCGACGGCGAGCGCCACGCGCTGCGCCTGGCCGCGGTGAGCCCCGCCACGGCACCCGCACCCGAGCTCACCCCGGCCCCGGCGATGCCCGACATGGGCACGATGTTCTGGGACGCCCCGTTCCCCGTCACGCTGCAGGACGAGCACTTCAAGCTGATCGACGCCAACGACGCGTTCCTCGAGTTCACCGGCTTCACGCGCGAGCAGTTGGTCGGCACCGACCCCCTGGATCTGCAACCCCCCGAGGACCGCGCGCTGAACCGCGCCTACCGCCAGCAGATGAGCACCGCCGGCACGACCCGGCTGGTGCAGCGCCGGATGATCCACGCCGATGGCCGCGAGCGCTGGTTCCGCGCCGCGTGGCGCGTCGGCAGCGATGCGCAGGGCCGCGCGCGCACCGTCAGCATCCTGCAGGACAGCACCGCCGAGCACATCGCGCGCGAACGCGCCGACCGCTCGGTGCGCGAGCTCGACGACTGGTTCGAACTCAGCCCGGTCGGCATGGTGCTGTTCGACGAGCAGGGCCTGCTGGTGCGCAGCAACCCGGCCTTCGAGGCGCTCGCGGGCGACGTGCCGGTGCTGATGTCCGAGGCCTCGCCCGGCATCCAGCAGCTGATGGCCTGGCACGAGGGCAAGCCGCTGCCGCTGCTGCGCCCCGGCTCCAGCCCGGTCGAGACGCAGGCCTGGGTGGACCAGCCGGGCCACCATGGGCAGCCCGACCCCGCGCCGCGCCGGCTGCGCTCCATCGTGCGCTGCTACCAGAGCGGCAGCGGCCAGCGCCGCTACATGGCCATCGTCGAGGACCGCAGCGTCGAAGAGGAACGCGACCTCGCGCAGATGCAGATCGGCGCGCTGATGGACACGGCGGGCGTCGGCCTCGCGACCTTCCAGGAGGCGTCCGGCTGGGTGCAGCACGGCGCGGTGTTCGGCAGCGCCGCCGAGTCGCACGCCGGCGCGCCCGCGCTGCAATCGATCCGCCGCGACGTGGTGCTGCCCGAATCGCTGCCCGAGTACGACAAGCTGCAGCAGGCGCTGCGCCTGGCCCAGCGCGCCGAGGTGCGCTATGCCATCCGCCACCCGGAGCACGGGCTGCGCTGGCTGCTGACGCGGGTCGAGCCGGCGACGCTCGCCTCGGGCAAGCGCACCACCTCGGTCGTCACGCTCGACATCACCGACCAGCACCAGACCCAGCAGCGCAGCGAGATGCTGCTGCGCGAGCTCACCACCATCCTCGAGAGCACCACCGTCGGCATCGCCTACCTGCGAGGCAACCTGCTCGTGCGCTGCAACCGGCGCTTCGAGGCGCTGCTCGGCTTCCGCGCCGGCGACGTGGCCGGCTGCAGCCTGCAGGAGCTGCTGGCCGCGCAGCCCGAGGTGGGCCGGCTGGTGGCCGAGATCGATGCCTCGCTGGCGGCCGGCCGAGTGCACGAGACCGAGATCGCGGTCGACACGCGCGGGCGCCCGCGGCACTGGTGCTCGCTGTCGGTGCGGCGCGCCGGCGAAGGGGTCGACGGCCAGGAACTGATCGCGGTGCTGACCGACATCACGCGGCTGAAGGCGCAGCAGGCCGAGCTGGAGGCGCTGGCCAGCGAGGTCGCGCTGCAGGCCGAGCGCACGCGCGCGATCCTCGATTCGGTGCTGGTGGGCATCGTCACGGTCGGCGCCGACGGCATCGAGTGGATGAACCGCTCGGCGCGCCGCATGTTCGGCGGCGACCTGGAGGATTTCATCGGCCGGCCGATGGCCACCGTCGCGACGCCGGAGAGCGACCATCCGTTCCTGCGCACCGACTACCTCGACGACCTGGTCGAGGGGCAGGCCGAGACCTTCGAATGCCGCGTGAAGGCGCGCGACGGCCGCGAGTACTGGGTGGTCGGCAACGCGGTCGTCACCGGGCGGCAGCTGACCTACGCGCTGCTCGACATCGAGCGGCGCCGCCAGGCCGAGGCGCGCACCGCCGAGGCGCAGTCGTCGCTGCAGCRCATCATCGAGGCGGCGCCGCTCGCGATCACGCTGCGCGATGCGCACACGCTGCGCATCCTGCAGGTCAACGAGGTGGCGGCCCGCAACGCATCGACGCCGCCCGCGCAGCTGATCGGGCGCACGCCGGAGCAGATCTTCCCGCCCGAGATCGCCGCCGAGCGCCGCCGCGACATGGAAGACGCGCTGGTCGCCGGCCGCGTGACGCAGCGCGAGTACCGCACCGAGCTCGACGGCCAGTTCCAGGTGTGGGACGCGCGCTACCTGCCGCTCGCGGCCGACGGCCAGCCGGCCGACCAGCTGCTGATGGTGGCGACCGAAGTCACCGAGCAGCGCGCCGCGCAGGAGGCGCGTTTCGAGGCCGCCATCGCGCAGCGCGAGATGCTGGTGAAGGAAGTGCACCACCGCATCAAGAACAACCTGCAGGGCGTGGCCGGGCTGCTGCAGCAGATCGCGACGCGCAAGCCCGAGGTGGCCGGCGTGATGGCCGAGGTGGTGGGCCAGGTGCAGGCGATCGCGCAGGTCTACGGGCTGCAGGTCGGCATCAGCGGGCCGCTGCGCCTGCACAGCGTGCTGGAGGCGATCACCGGCTCGGTGCAGCGCACCTTCGGGCGCTCGATCGTGTTCGACGCGCAGGGCCCGCAACCGCAGCAGTGGACGCTGCCGGAGGCCGAGTCGATCCCGATCGCGCTGACGGTGAACGAGCTGCTGACGAATGCGATCAAGCACAGCGCGGGCGACGCGCCGGTCAGCTGCACGCTGGTGTGCGGCGACGACGGCGTGCAGATCGTGATCGGCAACGAGGGCCGGCTGAGCGAGGGCTTCAGCCTCGCGCAGTTCCCCGGCGGCGTATCGGGGCTCGGGCTGGTGCGGGCGCTGTTGCCGCGGCGCAGCGCGAAGCTGTCGATCGAGGCGCAGGGCACGCGCGTGGTGGCGGTGGTCGACCTGAAACCGCCCGGGGTGGCGCTTTCGGCCACAATCGCGCCTTCACCGTCCCGCCAGCAGCATCCACCGTGACGAACAAAGGCAAGATCCTCGTTGTCGATGACGACCGCCTCGTGCTCGCGACGCTGACCCACGGGCTCGCGCAGGCCGGCTACGAGATCATCGATGCCGACAACGGCGACGACGCGATCCTGCTGGCCCGCGAGCACCGCCCGGATCTCGCGCTGCTGGACATCCGCATGGAAGGCAAGAGCGGCTTCGACGTGGCCGCCTACCTGCGCGACTACTGCCAGATGCCGTTCATGTTCCTGTCGGCGTTCGCCGACGACGACACCGTCGCGCAGGTGAATGCGCTCGGCGCGGTGGCCTACCTCGTCAAGCCGCTCGACATCCGCCAGATCGTGCCCGCGGTGGAAGCCGCGTTCGCACAGATCGGGCCGCGCGGCGGCGAATCCGTGCCGCTGCCCGGCACGCTGGCGCACGAGGCGCTCGGCCAGCCGGTGGCGATGGCGGTCGGCGTGCTGATGCACCGCTATTCGCTGCCGCGCGCGCAGGCGCTGGAGCGGCTGCAGCGGCTGGCGGCGGCGGAAGGCAAGCCGCTGGTGCAGCAGGCCGAGCGGCTGCTCGAAGCCGTCGAGCTCCTGTCGGCGGGCTAACCCAGCCAGAACTGGAAGCGCGCGCCGCGGTCGACTTCGCCCTCGGCCCAGATGTCGCCGCCATGCCGGCGCACGATGCGCCGCACCGAGGCCAGCCCGACCCCGGTGCCCTGGAAATCGTTCGCGCTGTGCAGCCGCTGGAACACGCCGAACAGCCGGTCGGCGAAGCGCATGTCGAAGCCGGCGCCGTTGTCGCGCACCGTGAAGGCCTGCCGGCCCTCGTGCACGCCCGATTCGAACCAGATGTGCGCGTCGCGGCACTTCGCGGTGTACTTCCACGCGTTGCCGAGCAGGTTCTCCAGCGCCACCCGCAGCAGCGTCGCATCGCCCTGCGCATGCAGGCCCGGCTCGATGTCGACCTGCACCACGCGCTGCGGCGATTCGCGCCGCAGGTCGTCGACGATGTAGCCCACCAGCTGCGACAGGTTGATCGGCTGGCGCGCCAGCGGCCGGGCCGACAGCTGCGACAGCGCGAGCAGCGAGTCGATCATGCTGCTCATGCGCGCGGCGGCGCCGAGCACGCGGTCGAGGTGGTCGTTGCCGATGCGGTCGAGCAGGCGGCCGTAGTCTTCCTTGACGATCTTCGTGAAGCCCTCGACCACGCGGATCGGCGCGCGCAGGTCGTGCGACACGGTGTAGCTGAACGATTCCTGCTCGTCGGCCGGCGGCAGCGCCGCGGCGGCCGTGGCCGCATGGCGGTGGAAGATCAGCACCAGCTCGGTGCCGGCGCGCTGCGGGGCGGGCGACGACGCCGGCGACAGCCGCAGCACCTGCAGCTCCCAGCCCTCGGCGCTGCCGCTCGCCGTGCCGGCATGCAGCGTCGGCGAGATCGCCTGCTCGGCGAGCAGCCGCAGCCCGGCCGGCAGGCGCTGCAACAGCTCGGGCCACGGCGGCAGCACAGCCGGGTCGGCGATGTGCAGCCAGCGCTCGGCGGCCGCGTTGGTCTCGTACAGCACGCCCAGCTGGCCCGGCGGCGGCAGCGCGACGCGCAGCACCGGATCGGTCAGCGCCTGCAGCAACTCGCTGATGCGCTGGTCGCCCGGGTCGGTGAGCTCGCGCGCGGAGCCCACGTAGCCGGCGAAGCGGCCCTGCGCAT
>NZ_JBFUGN010000174.1:0-8759 GCF_056402895.1 Rhizobacter sp. P3_B12
CCTGACCGCAGCGCCGACCAGCAGCAGGCCCGCTGCCCACAGCGCGAGCGTGGCCGGCTCGGGGATCGGCGAGATCAGGTAGGCGTGGCCGTAGCCGCTGTTGACGACGAACTGGCCCTGGTCGTTGATGCCGGTCACGTTGCGGAACCAGTCGCCGTCGGCCAGCGTGAACAGGCTGTTGATGTCGATCACGCCCTGGCCGTTGGCGCCGGTGATGAACGCGAAGTCGCGCCCGAAGCGGTGGTTGTGGATGATCCCCGCCACCTGCCCGAACTCGTTGATGCCGGTGGTCTCGCTGAACGAGGCCGGCCCGTACTGGCCCGATCCGCCGAGGTAGCCCGGGTCGTAGTTCGCGACATTCGAGAAATCGAGCGGCTTCACGGTGCCGGAATCGTTGCCGATGTACGCGTTGCGACCCACGTACGCCTGCGGCCCGATGTAGGTGCCGGCGATCTGGCCGTGGTTGTTGATCGAGCTCTCCTGGTAGTGCACCGCCGCGGGCAGCGCCGCCGGCGCGCTGCCGTTCGGCCCGGTCACGAAGGTGCCGGCCTGGTTCAGCTCGCTGTAGCCGATGTGGCCGACCACGCGGCCGGCGTCGTTGAGGCCGTTGCCGAACAGCGGCTGGCCGTTCAGGCTGCCGAGCGCGCGCATCGACTGGCCGTTGGCATCGGTGATGAAGCCTTGCTGCGGATCCAGCACGTCGGGGTAGCCGGGCAGGTTGCGGTCGCCGCCCGTCATGCCGATCACCTGGCCGCTGGCATTGATCGCGGTGGCCATGCTGTTGCTGGCGCCGAGCGTGCCCAGGTCCTGCAAGGTCGCGCTGTTGCCGTTGCGCAGGAAGGCGTGGAAGCTGCCACCGGCCGTCTGCGCGGCGCCGACCACCTGGCCGGCGTCGTTGATGCCGTACGCCTTGCTCCAGGTGCCGCCGAACGTGCCGACAGCCGTCAGGCCGGCGCCGTTGGCGCCGCTGAAGAAGCCGCGGTAGTCGCCGACCGACGACCAGCCGTTGAAGCCGTTCGTGTAGGCATAGCCGCTGACCTGGCCGCTGTTGTTGATGCCGGTCGCGTACATCAGGTCGCCGGTGCCCAGCTGGCCGATGTCGAACAGCTGGTACTGCGTGGTCTGCGCCTGGGCCGGCGCGCTGCAGGCGAGGCTGGCGGCCAGTGCCAGCGAGGCAAAGAGGGTGGGTGTCTTCATGAGGTCTCCCTGGGGTTCGAGGATCTGCGGCCACGCCAGCCGATCAGCAGCAAGCCACCGGTCCACAGCGCGAGCGTGACCGGCTCGGGGATGGGCGAGATCAGGTAGGCATGCCCCCGCTCGGAGTTCGCGATGAACTGCCCGAGGTTGTTGACGGCTGTCGCGTTGATGAAGTAATCGCCGTCGGCGAGCGGGAACAGGCTGTCGAGGCTGACCACGCCCTGGCCGTCAGGGCCGCTGATGAAGCCGTAGTACCGCGCGACGCGGCCGTTGTTGAACGTGCCGGCCACCTGGCCGCTGTCGTTCAGCGCGAAGGCCTGGCTGCGCGAGATCGGGCCGTACTGGCCGAAGCCGCCGAGGTTGCCGTACTCGTAGCCGTCGACACCGTGGAAGTCGAGGTGGGTTTCGGTGCCCCCGGGCGTGCCGATGAAGGCGTCGTTGGAGAAGAAGTCGGGCCCCCAGGTGCCGGCCACCTGCCCGCGGTTGTTGATCGCGTTGGCGCTGCTGGTGTCGTCGAACACCGGGCCGGGCGAGGTGGCATTCGGCCCGGTCACGAAGCTGATGCCGAGGTTGTACGGGCTCGTTCCGCCGACCACCTGTCCGCTGTCGTTGATGCCGCGGCCGAACAGCGCCTGGCCGTTCAGGCTGCCGAGCGCCTGCAGGTTGCTGCCATTCGGGCCGGACACGAAGCCGCGCGGGTCACTGCCGTTCGGGTTGGCGCCGCTCGCGATGCCGACGACCTGGCCGCTGGCGTTGATCGCGGTGGCGGTGCTGTTGCTGCTGCCGGCGAGCGTGCCGATGTCGGTGAGCGGGTTGCCGGCCGTGCCGATGAAGGCGCGGAAGCTGCCCGACGCCGTCTGCGAATCGCCGACCACCTGCCCGGCGTTGTTGATCCCGAACGCGCGGCTCCAGCTGCCGCCGAGCGTGCCGAGGGCCGTGAGGCCGGTGCCGTTGGCGCCGGTCACGAAGGCGTTGTAGAGGTTGGAGTCGGATTGGCCGCCACTGCCGTCGGCATACGAATAGCCGACGACCTGGCCGAGGTCGTTTATGCCGGTGGCCCACATCCGATAGCCCGGCGTGAGGGAGCCGAGATCGAACAGCGTGTACTCGGTGGCCTGCGCGGGCAGGGCCGCGGCCAGGCTGCAACCGAGCGCGAACGACGCCAGCAGGCGCAACGATTTCTTCATGGCCTCTCCCCCGGTACGCGCGAACGGCGCGCCCATGGACCGACTGTAGGAGCCGGCCCCGAGGGGCTGCAAGGCGGAACGGCGCGTGTCGGTGTAGGCCCGCGCCTACGCCGTTTTCAGCGGGTTACCGATGGGCGGCGCTGGCGGCACCGACCGCAGAACCGACCGCAGGACCGACAGCAGGACCGACAACAGGACCGACAACAGAAACGGGTGCGAGCGGCGTGTCCGCCGGCAGCACCTGCCCCGGCGTGTCGGTCGGCGCCTCGCCCGGCGGGATGTGCGGCAGCTTGTGCGCGATGCCCTTGTGGCAATCGATGCAGGTCTTCTCGCGGCTGGCCAGGTAGGTGGTGTGCATGTTCTGCGCACGCACGCTCTGCCGCGTGAAATCCATCGATTCGTAGTTGTGGCAGTTGCGGCATTCGAGCGAGTCATTGGCCTTGAAGCGGGCCCATTCGTGCTGCGCCAGCTCGAGCCGCTTGGCCTGGAACTTCTCCTGCGTGTCGATGCTGCCGAACACCTTGCCCCAGACCTCTTTCGACGCCTGCATCTTGCGGGCGATCTTGTGCGTCCACTCGTGCGGCACGTGGCAGTTGGAGCAGACGGCGCGCACGCCGGAGCGGTTGGTGTAGTGGATCGTGCCCTTCAGCTCGGCGAAGGTGTTCTCGCGCATCTCGTGGCAGCCGGTGCAGAAGGCCTCGGTGTTGGTCGCCTCCATCGCGGTGTTGAAGCCGCCCCAGAACACGATGCCCGCGATGAAGCCGGCCAACGTCAGGAAGCCGAGGCTGAAGTGCACGCTCGGCCGCGAGATGATGCGCCAGTAGCGTTTCGCGAGCTCGATCATGGCGCGACCCCCTTGAAGCCGTTGCCGACCAGCGGTTTCACCGGCTCCTGCGCCACGTGGCACTGCGGACAGAAGTAGCGCCGCGTCGAGACCTGCGGCAGCACCTTGCCGGTGCGGTCGATGTAGTGCGTGGCGCTGACCGGCACGGCCTGGCTGAACTCGGTGCGCGCACGCGCATGGCAGTCGAGGCACTTGTTGAAGTTGCGGTCGACCTGGTAGCCGTCGATGCGGTGCGGAATGATCGGCGGCTGCATCTCGTAGTTGCGTGCGAGCCGCTGGTCGTCGTTGACCGTGTTGGCGAGGCGCGGCGGGTGGGTCGTCGCGAGGATCGGCGTCGGCCCGCGTGCCGCATCGGTCAGCAGCGCCGCGGCCGGTGGGGCCGCTACCGGATCAGCCGCGCCGCAGGGCAGGGCCTGTGCGGCGAGCAGCAGGCCGCACATCACGCTGGAAAGGAGGTGGCGCATCGGTGTCTCCCGCGGTGTCAGACCTTGACGATCTTCACGGCGCACTTCTTGAAATCGGTCTGGAACGAGATCGGGTCGGTGGCATCCAGCGTGACCTTGTTGATCAGCTGGCTGGCATCGAACCACGGCACGAACACCAGGCCGCGTGGCGGCTTGTTGCGCCCGCGCGTCTCGACACGGGTGCGGATGCTGCCGCGCCGCGACGCGACCTCGATCTCGACCCCGCGCCGCAACCCGAGCGACCGGGCATCGTCGGGGTGCATGTAGCAGACCGCGTTCGGCACCGCCTTGTGCAGCTCGGGCACGCGGCGCGTCATCGAGCCGGAGTGCCAGTGCTCCAGCACGCGGCCGGTCGACAGCCAGAACGGGTAGTCCTTGTCGGGCAACTCGGGCGGCGGCTCGTACGGCAGCGCGAAGATCAGCGCCTTGCCGTCCGGGTGGCCGTAGAACTGCCAGCCGGTGCCGGGCTTCACGTAGGGGTCGGTACCTTCCTTGTAGCGCCAGCGCGTCTCTTTGCCGTTCACCACCGGCCAGCGCAGGCCGCGCACCTGGTGGTAGGTGTCGAAGGGTGCGAGGTCGTGGCCGTGGCCGCGGCCGAAGCTCGCGTACTCCTCGAACAGGCCCTTCTGCGGGTAGAAGCCGAACGCCTTCGCCTCGGCGTTCTCGTAGCCGGCCTCGACCTGCGAGGGCGGGAAGCGGTTGACCTGCCCGTTCTCGAACAGCACCTGGAACAGCGTCTTGCCGCGCAGCGCCGGCTTCTTGTCGAGCAGCTCGGCGGGCCAGACCTCGTCGGTCTTGAAGCGCTTCGAGAACTCCATCAGCTGCCACAGGTCGGAGCGCGCCTCGCCGGGCGGATTGACGAGCTGGTGCCAGAAGTGCGTGCGCCGCTCGGCATTGCCGTAGGCACCTTCCTTCTCGACCCACATCGCGGCCGGCAGCACCAGGTCGGCCGCGAGCGCGGTGACGGTCGGGTAGGCATCGGACACCACGATGAAGTTGTCGGGGTTGCGGTAGCCCGGGTAGCCCTCCTGCGTGAGGTTCGCGCCGGCCTGCATGTTGTTGTTGACCATCACCCAGTAGGCGTTCAGCTTGCCGTCCTTCAGCATGCGGTTCTGCAGCACTGCGTGGTAGCCGGGCGTGCCGGGGATGGTGCCTTCGGGGATCTGCCAGATCTCTTCGGTGTGGGCGCGGTGCTTCGGGTTGGTGACGACCATGTCGGCCGGCAGCCGGTTGGCGAAGGTGCCGACCTCGCGCGCGGTGCCGCAGGCCGACGGCTGGCCGGTCAGCGAGAACGGGCTGTTGCCGGGCGTCGCGATCTTGCCGGTGAGCAGGTGCAGGTTGTAGACCATGTTGTTCGCCCAGACACCGCGCGTGTGCTGGTTGAAGCCCATGGTCCAGAACGACATCACCTTGATCTTCGGGTCGGCGTACAGCTCGGCCAGCGCCTCGAGGCGGTTCTTCGGCACGCCGCTCAGCCGGGCGGTGCTCTCGAGGTCGTACTGCGAGACGAAGCGCGCGAACTCGTCGAAGCCGATCGGCCTGGAGCCGCCGGCGTCGCCCGCGTTCTTCGCGGCCTTCTGCAGCGGGTGCTCCGGCCGCAGGCCGTAGCCGATGTCGGCGTTGCCGAGCCGGAACGAGGTGTGCTTGTCGACGAACTCGCGGTTCACGCGGCCGGTCGAGATGATGTAGTGCGCGATGTAGTTGAGGATCGCGAGATCGGTCTGCGGCGTGAAGGTGAGCTCGATGTCGGCGAGCTCGTACGAGCGGTGCTCGAAGGTCGACAGCACGGCGACCTTCACGTCCTTGCCGCTCAGCCGCCGGTCGGTCACGCGCGTCCACAGGACCGGGTGCATCTCGGCCATGTTCGAGCCCCACAGCACGAACGCATCGGCAGCCTCGATGTCGTCGTAGCAGCCCATCGGCTCGTCGGCGCCGAAGGTGCGCATGAAGCCGAGCGCGGCCGAGGCCATGYAGTGGCGGGCGTTCGGGTCGAGGTTGTTCGAGCGGAAACCGGCCTTCATCAGCTTCAGCGCGGCATAGCCTTCCCACACCGTCCACTGGCCGGAGCCGAACATGCCGACCGCGGTGGGGCCCTTTTCCTTCAGCACGCGCTTGAACTGCGCGGCCATCACGTCGAAGGCCTGGTCCCACGAGACGTGCTGGAACTCGCCGTCCTTCGCGTACTGGCCGTTCTTCATGCGCAGCAGCGGGCGGGTCAGGCGGTCTTCGCCGTACATGATCTTCGACAGGAAGTAGCCCTTGACGCAGTTCAGGCCCTTGTTGACCTCGGCCTCGGGGTCGCCCCGCGTCGCGACGACGCGGTTGTCCTTGACGGCGACGCTGACGCCGCAGCCGGTGCCGCAGAAGCGGCAGGGGGCCTTGGACCACTTCAGCGACGCGTCGTCGGCGCCCTGGGCGGGCGAGGGCAGCGGGATGCCGGCGACGGCGCCGGCCGCGGCGGCGGCGGTCTGGCGAATGAACTCACGGCGTGGGATCGACATCCGGGACATCGGGGATCTCCTCATTCATGGCGGCCAGGGTGTCGGCGCATTGGTAGACGAGCGCGGCGGTGAGCACGCCGGGGCTGCGTTGGATCAGCGCGATCGCCGCGAGCATCTCGTCGGCGGACGCGGCTTCGAGCGTGACGATGAGCTTGCCTTGCGGCGACATCGCGTGCACCTCGCTGCCGGGCAGCTGCGCAATGGCGACGGCGACGGACGCGATGTCGGCCGCAACGGCCTGCACGACGAGGCTCGCGATGTGGAGCTCGGCGGCTTCAACGGGGATCGGCATGGCTCAGTGCCCCGGCGGACCGGTGAAGAGCTGCACCATCCAGACGATGAATCCGTAGCCGCCGACGAGCGCGACCGCGAGCAGCGGGGCCAGCACGGCGGTGAGGAAGACGAAGCTGCGAAGCTCCTGCGCTTTGGTGAAGGTCTCCGGTGGCTGGCTCATGGCGGCCCTTGACTTGTTGTGGAGCGAGACATCCGCTGACGGCGCGAATGTGCGCCGGGGGGCGGTGAGCGTCAAGCACCGCGGTAGCATTTGTTGAGGCAGAACAAGGAAGCGTCGATGGATCAGGTGATGCGAGCATTGCACTCGGAGTTTTCGGACCTGGGCGACCCGGAGCAGATCACGCGCGTGCTGCTGCGGCTGACGCTCGCGGCGCTGCTGGGCGGCGTGCTGGGTTATGAGCGGCAGAGCCAGGGCAAGGCCGCGGGCATCCGCACGCACATGCTGGTGGCGATGGGCGCGGCGCTGTTCGTGCTGGTGCCGCAGCAGGGCGGCATGGAGATCGCCGACCTGAGCCGCGTGATCCAGGGCGTGGTCGCGGGCGTCGGCTTCCTCGGGGCGGGTGCCATCCTGAAGCTGCGCGACGAAGAACAGGTGGTCGGCCTCACGACGGCGGCGGGCGTGTTCATGACGGCCGCGATCGGCGTGGCCTGCGGGCTGGGACGGGAGTCGACGGCCTTGCTCAGCACCTTGCTCGCGCTGCTGGTGCTGGCGGTGGTGCCGAAGCTGTTCGATCGGGGGGGACCGACGCGGCGCTAGCCGCAGCCCTTCAAGGCCTCGCGCACGGCCGCCGGCCCGGTGAGGCCGGGCGGGATGCCCTGCTTGTCCATCTCCTCGATGATCGGCAGCGCGAGCCGCTGCTGGGCGCWGGCGGCGGCCGCATCGCCTGCCWGCTGCCGCGCCTGCAGCGCGACACCCAGCAGGTGGTGCGCAAGACCCTGGTGGTAGTGCACGTAGTTGTCTTCGCGCAGGCCGGCCGGCAACGCGGCGAACGAGGCCACCGCGGCGGTGAGCACCTCCACGCCGGCACGCGCCTCGCGCTCGGCCAGCAGTGCCTCGCCGAGCGAGGTCTGCATGCTCGCGACATCGGCCAGGAACTGCGTGTTGCCCGGATCCTGGCTGCTGAGCTTGCGCATCATCTCGAGCGCGCGCCGTGCCTGCGCCACCGCCTCGCGCGGCTGGCCGAGGCGGCGCAGGCACCAGGCGATGTTCTCCAGGTTGGTCGCGACGTGCCGGGAGAGCGAGGTGTTCTCGGGGCTCTTCGCCACCAGCGGCTCCAGCACCGCCGTGCTCTTGCGGAAGGCGTCGAGCGCGAGCTGCGCGCTGGCGGCCGTGGCGTCGCGCTGGATCAGCTGTTCGCCGCGCGTCGAGTGGATCGATGCCAGGTTCAGGCCGGCATCGCTGTCGTCCGGATCCTGCGCGACCAAGGCCTGCAGCTGCGCGGCGGCGTCGTCCGCGGTCTTCAGGTAGTTGTCGATGTCACCCGAGAACATCTGCACCTGGCTCAGCTGGCTGTACAGCGTCGCGCGCAGCAGCCGCCATGTGCGGTTCGACGGATCGGCGGCCGCCAGCTCGTCGGCCGCCGCGATGCCGGCGCGCAGCGTGCGCCCGGCCTCGGGGAACTTGCCGATGAAGCCGAGCACCGCGCCCTCGCGCTGGTGCACGACCGCCACCTCCTGCTGCGCATCGCGGTACACCGCGCCGTGCGGAGGCGGTCCGGCCAGCACCGGCGCCAGCAGCTCGATCGCGCGGCCGTAGCTCTTGAGCGCGGCCTGTGGATCGCCGAGGCTCGCCAGCCCCGGCCGGCCCTGGATGTCACCGATGTTGCGGTAGCCGTTCGCCAGCTCGATCTGCAGCGCCGGTTCGCGCTGCGCCTCGGGCGCGATGCCTTCGAGGTACGCGAGCCCATTCTCGACCAGCAGCTTGCGCGCCGCCGTGGAACCCGGCAGCACGCGGATCGCGTCGTGCATCGGGATCATCATCGAGCTGGCCAGCTTGCGCACGCTCGCGAAATGCCGCTCCGCGCGTTCGCGCTGGCGCTGCGCCTCCCAGGCCTGGTAGCCGGCGAAGGCGATGCCGGCGAGCAGCGCCAGGTTGGCCAGCATCACCGCGCCCACCGCGGCGCGGTGGCGCAGCACGAAGCGGCCGGCCCGGTAGCTCCACGCCCCGCGGCGCGCCTGCACCGGCAGGCCTTCGAGGTGGCGGAACAGGTCGTCGGCCATCGCCTCGGCCGAGGCGTAGCGGTGCAGCGGATCCTTGCGCAGCGCCATCATC
>NZ_JBFUGN010000175.1:0-8745 GCF_056402895.1 Rhizobacter sp. P3_B12
AACCACGGCCACGCGGCCGGCGACCGGGTGCTGAAGATCTTCGCCGACGCCGCGCAGGCCGCGCTGCGCGACACCGACGTGCTCGGGCGCTGGGGTGGCGAGGAGTTCCTGCTGATGCTGCCGTCGACGCCGCAGGCGCAGGCGCTGCAATGCGTCGACCGGCTGCGTGCCGGGCTCGCGGCGGCCCCGTTCGACGCCGTGGCGCCGGGGTTGCGGCTGACCTTCTCGGCCGGGTTGAGCACCTGTGCCGACGGCGAGGCACTGCAGGCCGCGATCGAGCGGGCCGACAAGGCGATGTACCAGGCGAAGCTGCGCGGACGCGACGGCACGGTGGTCGGCTGATTCCTGCCGAACTCCGCTGAACTCTGCTGAAGTCTGCTGACATAGGTTGTCAGCATCCCCGGCGCAGCATCACCCTCCCCAGAGACGAGGAGATGCCCCGATGACCGTGATGACGCTGGAGCGCCCGGCCCGTGCCGCGGCTGCTGACACGATTCCGTCCCCTTGTGCCATCGTCGAGCTGCGGCGCTATGCGCTGCACCCCGGCCGGCGCGAGACGCTGATCGAGCTGTTCGACCGCGAGTTCGTGCACACGCAGGAAGACTGCGGCATGCGCGTGCTGGGCCAGTTCCGCGACCTCGATGCGCCCGACGATTTCGTCTGGCTGCGCGGTTTCGCGAACATGGCCGAGCGGCGCGAGGCGCTGGCCGCGTTCTACGGCGGCCCGGTGTGGCAGCGGCACCGCAACGCCGCCAACGCGACGATGCAGGATTCGTCGAACGTGCTGCTGCTGCGCAACGTGCAGACCGCCGCGACCCATGCGGCACGGCCCGGCATGCTGCTCGCGGTGGTGTGCGCGCTCGATGCCCCGGCCACGCCGCAGCTGGTGCAGCGCTTCGAGCACGAGGTGCGGCCGTGCCTGGTGGCCGCCGGCATGGAGGTGCAGGCGGTGCTGAAGACCGAGCACGCCGTCAACGACTTCCCGGCACTGCCGGTGCGCACCGACACCGAATCCTTCGTGTGGATCTGCCGCTTCGACAGCGTGGTCCACCAGCTCGACTGCGCCGACCGGCTGTTCACCTCGGCGATCTGGCGCGATGCGGTGTGGCCGCGCTGGCTGTCGCAGCTGCGCGCGGCCCCGGAGATGTTCCGCCTGCAACCCACCGCCGGCTCGGCTTGGCGCTGAGCGCCTTTCACCGGAGAACACGATGAGCTACACGCTGGACCGCACCGGGCAACCGGACGACTTCGATTTCCTGTACGGCCGCTGGCAGGTCGAGAACCGGTGCCTCGCGACGCGCACGCCGGGCAGCACCGACTGGCAGGAGTTTCCGTCGGTGCTGGCGTGCGAGCCGCGCCTCGGCGGGGTCGCCAACGTCGAACAGATCGACTTCCCGACCCAGGGCTGGTCGGGCATGACCCTGCGCCTGTTCGATACCGCGAAGCGTCAATGGTCGATCTACTGGGTGAACAGCCGCAGCGGCATCCTGTTTCCGCCGGTGCATGGCGGCTTCAGCGGCGACCGCGGCGAGTTCTACGGCGAGGATGAAGACAACGGCCGCAAGGTCTTCGCGCGCTTCCTCTGGCAGCGCCAGGGGCCGGATGCGGCGCGCTGGGAGCAGGCCTTCTCGCCCGACGGGCTGGAGTGGGAAACGAACTGGACGATGCAGATGACGCGCGTGCCTGCCTGAGTTCGGCCCTCAGGGGCTTCGCTCGAGGTGCTCACGCAGCGCTTCGTCGCGGCCCGGGACGAAGTCGAACGCCACGCCGCCCTGGCCGACCAGGGCGGCATTGCCGGCGCCCTCGCCCGGGATCCTGACGTGCAGCGGCACCCACTGCGCCGTCAGGTTCTCCAGCGCACCGGCCCAGGTGCCGCCACTGCCCAGGGCGGCATCGATCACCAGCGCCCGGTCGGCCAACGCGTAGATGTACTTGTTGCGCGCCATCGCGTTGCCGGCCAGGAACCCGGCCTCCGGCGGGAAGGGCGAGGCCAGGACCAGGCGGCCGGCCTGCAGGCCGGCCCGGTTCGATCGGCCGACGCTCGCCTTCAACAGGTCGTTGGCCAGCACGCCGACGGCATGGCCGCCGGCCTCCACCGCGCCCTGCATCGCAGCGCTGTCGACGCCGCGGGCACCGCCCGACACGACCACCATTCCCTCGCCGGCACAGGCAGCCGCGATGCGGCGCGTGAAGTCGAGCGCCGCTTCGGAGGCATCGCGCGAGCCGACGATGGCCAGTCCCCCCAGTTCCAGCAGCTCCTGGCGGCCCGCACCGTACAGCAAGGGCGGCGCGGCGTGCTTCAGCCGCCGCTTCAGCGCCTTCGGGTAGGCGGCATCGCCCCGCGAAATGACCCACAGGCCGGCACGGCTCCATCGCTCCAGCGCCAGGGCCATCGCGGTGCCGYGGGCCAGCAGGAATTCGAGGCGGGGGCGCTCGAATTCGATCTCATGCACACCGTCCAGCTGAGCGCGCCCCGCGGCGGCCAGCAGGTCGGCAGGCCGCATCCCGCGCTGGTTCAGCCAGGGGGCGAACGCCGCCCAATCGCGCATCGACAGCGGCTCGAACGGCTCCTGCCGCTCGCCGCCGAACCGCCCGCACAGCAGCAGCACCGCTTCGCCGTCCGCACTCATGCCCTGAACGCTCATGGGGTCGCTACTTCGCCGCGGTGAGGGCCAGCGCGAACGGATGGACGGCCGCCGTTCCCGCCTGTCGCAGCAAGGCCGCCGCGAGCGTCAAGGTCCATGCGGAATCGACGAGGTCGTCGACCAGCAGCACGGCGCCATCGGTGCCCGGCTGCGGCTCGATGGCATACGCGCCATCGAGGTTGTGGCACTGGTGGAAGCGGTTCTCCATGTCTCTCTGGGGCTGCGTCTCGCGTGACTTCGAAATGACCGGCCGGAACGGTACCCCCAGCGCCCCGGCGAGCCGCCTGGCGAAGTCCGGCACGAGTTCGGGATGTCGCATCGACGGAACACAGGTCACCCAGCCGATCCGTGCAGCGGCCGGCCACCGGTGGCGGATCATGTCTGCCGACGCCTCGACCAGCTCATCGTCGAAGCGGCCCTGCGCCTTCCCGCGCGCCACCAGCTGGCCCCACACCGGCTCGCCCCAGCGCGACAGCACCCGCCCTTCTTCGCCCCGCAGTGCCGGCGGGATGGTCGGCTTGCTCCAACCATGCTCGGCCTGGTACTGCGGCAGCGCCGCGATGTCCCACTGCTTCTTGAGCTCCAGCGGCATCTCGCTGCGCCTGACGAAGCGCAGCGCCTCGATCAGCGTGGCGCGCTCGATCTCCAGCGGCAGCACGGGCCGGCCGAGGCACACGGCGCAGCGCCCGCACGCAGCTGCCCCGACGTCATCGAGCGCCTCGGCGAGGAACCGCATCAGGCAGCGCTCGTTGGCGAGGTAGAGCTTCATCTGCGCCCACTCTTCCTCGCGCTGCCGCGTGAGGTGCGCAATGCGCTCCTTGTCGAGCCGGAACGGCTGCGCGGTGCGGTACCACGCGCCATCGATGCGCAGCACCGGCGAGTCCGGCTCGACCACCAGCAGCTTCAGCACCTTCTCGATCTGCGACTGCCGCAGGTTGACGGCCCGCTCCAGCGCGCGAACGCTCAGCCCCCCGTCGGCTGCCTCCAGCGCACCGAGGATCCGGTCGACCTGCCATTCCGGCGGGAACGCGGCATCGCGGAAGTATTCGTTGATGTCCTCTTCCTCATCGCCCGACAGCAGCACGCCGCAGGCCGCGGCGATCGCCCGGCCGGCCCGGCCCACCTGCTGGTAGTAGGCGACCACGTTGCCGGGGGTCTGGTAGTGGATGACGAAGTGCAGGTCCGGCTTGTCGTAGCCCATGCCGAGCGCCGTGGTCGCGACCAGGCATTTGAGGTCGTTGGTCAGCAGCGCCTGCTCCATCGCCTGCCGCTCGTCGTCGGGCTTGCCGGCGTGGTACGCGCGTGCATCGATCCCGCGCAGCTGCAGCCACTCGGCCACGCGGTCGGCATCGCGCGTGGTCAGCGTGTAGACGATGCCGCTGCCGGGCAGCTGCGGAATGCGATCTGCCAGCCACGCCAGCCGCTCGGCCGCGCCCGGCAGGCGCATGTTCTGCAGCGCCAGGCTCTCGCGCAGCAGCGGCCCGCGCTGCACGACCACGCCGGTGCCGAGCTGGGCCGCCACGTCCTGCGCCACGCGCCGGTTGGCCGTGGCCGTGGTGGCGAGCACCGCGATGTGGGCCGGCAGGCGGGCCAGCACCTGCCCGACGCGCCGGTAGTCGGGCCTGAAATCGTGGCCCCAGTCCGAGATGCAGTGCGCCTCGTCGATCACCAGCAGCCCGATGCGTGCGGCGATCGGTTGCAGGGTGCCGCTCACGAACTCGTCGTTGGCGAGGCGCTCCGGCGAGATCAGCAGCAGGTCGACGTGGCCGGCCAGCAGTTCGCTGCGCACGGCCTCCCAATCGTCGCGGTTGGTCGAGTTGACGCTGAGCGCCTTCAAGCCGAGCCGGTGCGCCGCCTCGATCTGGTTGCGCATCAGCGAGAGCAGCGGCGAGATGATCAGCGTGACGCCGGCGCCCTGCGCCCGCATCAACGTGGCCGCGACGAAATACACCATGCTCTTGCCCCAGCCGGTGCGCTGGACGCAGAGCACCTTGCCGCGCTGGTTCACGATGTGGTCGATGGCCTCCCACTGTCCGTCGCGGAAGTCCGACGCCGGCTGGCCCATCGCCACCCGGAAACAGCGCAGTGCCTCGGCTTCGACGACCATGTGTGCTGCTCCCGGCGGGTGCCCGGCCAGTCCGGGCGCCGGGTCAGTGTAGCGACGGGCAACAGCGCATCAGTTCACGACCAGGACTTCTGCAGAAGCCGGCGCGCGACATCGGCCGCGCCGGCGTCGCCCGTCATGTGCGCGCGCACGATCGCGCCCTCGACGATCAGCAGCGCATCTTCCGCGGCGCGCTCCGGCTGCGGGTGGCCGCAGCGTCGCGCCAGCGCGAGCAGGCAATCCTGCAGCTCGTCCTTGTGGCTTTGCACCACGCTGATCGCCTCGCCCTGCGCCGAACCTTCGGCCAGCGTGTTGATGAAGGCGCAGCCGCGGAAATCCGGCTCCTCGAACCATTCGCGCAGCACCTCGGCCGCGCGCTCCATCGCCGGGCCGGCGGCTTCGCAGCGCGCCTCCAGCCTGCCCGTGAACCAGCTCATCCAGCGCTCGTGCCGCAAGCGCAGGAAGGCCAGCACCAGGTCGTCCTTCGACGGGAAGTGCCGGTAGAACGAGGCCTTCGCCACCTGCGATTCGGCAATCAGCCGGTCGATGCCGACCGCGCGGATGCCGTCGGCGTAGAAGAGGCGCATCGCTGTCTCGAGGATGCGCTGACGGGGTTCGAGCGGGGCCGTGGCGTTCGTCATGGCCCGCAGTTTAACAGACAGATCTGTCTGCCTCAAGATGCGGCACGTAGACAGACCTGTCTACACAACGAAACTGCGTCAGTAAACAGGAGCCCCCATGGAAACACCCCGCCCGCCGCTGCCCCCGTTCACCGAGGAAACCGCTCGCCAGAAGGTCCGCCTGGCCGAAGACGCCTGGAACAGCCGCGACCCCGACCGCGTCGCCGCCGTCTACACCGAGGACACGCGCTGGCGCAACCGCGCCGAGTTCCCGGTCGGCCGCGAGCAGGTGCGCGCCTTCCTGCAGCGCAAGTGGGCGCGCGAGCTCGACTACCGGCTGATCAAGGAGCTGTGGGCCTTCGGCGGGCCGCGCATCGGCGTGCGCTTCGCCTACGAGTTCCGCGACGATTCGGGCCAGTGGTTCCGCAGCTACGGCAACGAGAACTGGGAGTTCAACGCGCAGGGCCTGATGGAGCGCCGCTACGCGAGCATCAACGACCTGCCGATCCAGCCCGGGCAGCGCCAGTTCCACTGGCCGCTCGGCCGCCGCCCGGACGAGCACGCCGGGCTCAGCGAGCTGGGGCTGTGACGGCAGCGGCCGCAGGCGCGGCCTTCGGCTTGCGGAACACGATCACGTTGCCGGCCATCACCAGCACCAGCCCGAGCAGCGCCGGCGCCGTCCACTGGTAGCCCTCGACCCAGGCCGACACGTTCAGCGCGACCACCGGGAACAGCACGGTGCTGTAGGCCGCACGCTCCGGCCCGAGGCGGCCGACCAGCGTCAGGTAGGCGGTGAAGCCGATCACCGAGCCGGGGATCGCGAGGTACAGCAGCGCGCCGACGTAGGTGGGCGACGGATCGAAGGYCCAGCCGACGCCCGCGACGCCGCAGCCGAGCGCCAGCATCGATGCGCCGATCAGCATGCCCCACGCGTTGGTGACGACCGGCGCATGGCCCAGCGCCTGCAGGCGCGTCGACAGCATGTTGCCGGCCGAGAAGCACAGCGTGCCGGCCAGCCCGAGCGCGAGGCCGGTCAGCGTGCCGGGCGACGCATCGTGGCGCGTCAGCTCCGGCCAGAACAATGCCGCCAGGCCCAGCATGCCGAGCGCACTGCCGGCCAGCACGCGCGGCGCGAGCGGCCGGCCGAGGAAGACCCGCGCGTTGAACGCATTCCACACCGTCGCGGTGGAGAACAGCACCGCGACCAGCCCGCTCGGGATGAAGCGGCTCGCGTGCAGGAAGCAGATGAAGTTCAGGCAGAACAGGCACACGCCCTGCGCGGCGATCAGCTTCATCGCGCGGGCATCGGGCCGCTTCAGCCGGCCGGTGATGGCCAGCCAGGCGAACAGCACCGCGGCGGCCAGCGCGAAGCGGTACGCGATGGACCAGGGAATCGGCACGACGCCCAGTTGCAGTTTCAGCGCGATCCAGGTCGTGCCCCAGATCAGCACGGTGAGCACATAGAGGAACAGGTTCATGCCGGCAGTGTCGGGCGGGCAACGGCGCCGGAGTTGCACAAAACTGCGGTTTGATCGCCGCGCCCGCCCGCTCGCGCGTGGGCGCGGCTACAGTGGCGGCACCATGGCTGCTGCCGACCTGACCCGCCACGAGGTGTTCGRCGTGCTGACGCACTCGCGCGCCCGGCTGCTGCGCAGCGCCGTGCTGGGCGACGGGCTGGCCGCCGCGGTGTGGCGCAACGCGGCCGACGCGACGCGCTACAGCCGGCCCTCGCACCACACGCTGTCGCTGTACCTGAGCGGCGGTCACCACACCTGGCGGCACGAGGCGCCCGCGCTGCGCGGCGAGCCGGGCCGGCTGTGCGTGATGCCGGCCGGCCACGAATCGCGCTGGGTGGTGGGGGGCGAGCAGAGCTTCGTGCACCTGTACTTCGACGAGGCGCAGCTCGCGCCGCTGGCGGTGCGGCTGCTCGACCGCGAACCGCGCGAGGTGCAGGTGCCCGACCTGACCTTCGTGGCCGACGCCGGCGTGGCCGCGCCGCTGCACGCGCTGGCCCTGCTCGATTGGCACGACCCGCAGGCACGGCTGCAGGCGAATGCCCTGGGGCACGAGGCGTTGGCCGCGCTGCTGGTCGCGCACGCCACGCGCGGCCACCGCGCGCCGCCGCGCGGCGGGCTGTCGGCCAYCGTGCGCCGGCGGCTGGTCGAGTGGACCGAGGCGCGGCTCGGCGAGCCGCTGACGATCGGCGAGATGGCCGCCGTCGCCGCGCTCTCCGAGCATCATTTCGCGCGCATGTTCCGCACTTCGTTCGGCATCGCGCCGCACGCCTGGGTGCTGTGGCTGCGCATCGAGCGGGCCAAGCAGCTGCTGCGGCATTCGGATGCGCCGCTCGACGAGGTGGCGCGGCAATGCGGGCTGGCGAGCGCGAGCCACCTGGTGAACCGGTTCCGGGCGCGCACCGGCGTCACGCCGGGACAGTACAGGCAACTGCGCCGGCAACTGCCTCGGCAACTGGCCTAGAATCCACCCGCTTGTCGGGGTGCCGAGGATGCGAATCCAAGGCTGAGAGGGCTTCAGTGCCTAACCCGTTGAACCTGATCGGGGTCATCCCCGCGTAGGAAACAGCACTCGGCCACCGGTCCCATCTGCTCACCGCAGGGCACGGTCTCCCAGGCAGGCACACCACCTCTGGAGACCGCATGGCCAAGCAAGCATCCTCCGTCGACACCGACGAGCTCTCCCGCCGCATCACCCGCACGCCGTTCGCCGGCTCGCGCAAGATCTACCTCGACGGCAGCCGCCCCGACCTGCGGGTGCCGTTCCGCGAGATCGCGCTCTCCGACACGCTGGTGCAGCAGCCGCACGGTGAGCCGCTGCGCGAGCCGAACCCTCCGCTGCGCGTCTACGACCCGTCGGGCCCGTACACCGACCCGCAGGCCGCGATCGACATCACGCACGGCCTGCCGCCGCTGCGCCGCGCGTGGATCGCCGACCGCGCCGATTCCGAAGCCCTGCCGCACATCAGCAGCGCCTACGGCCGCACCCGGCTCGACGACCCGGCGCTGGCCGCGCTGCGCATGGCGAACCCGCCGCTGCCGCGCCGCGCGAAGGCCGGCGCCAACGTCTCGCAGATGCACTACGCGCGCCGCGGCATCGTCACGCCCGAGATGGAGTTCATCGCACTGCGCGAGAACCTCGTGAAGGCGCAGCTGCGCGAGCGCCTCGCGACCGAGCGCCTGCCGCAGCGCGGCCACCCGTTCGGCGCGGCGCTCGTGCACGACATCACGCCCGAGTTCGTGCGCAGCGAGGTGGCGCGCGGCCGCGCGGTGATCCCCTGCAACATCAACCACCCCGAGAGCGAGCCGATGGTGATCGGCCGCAACTTCCTCGTGAAGGTCAACGCCAACATCGGCAACTC
>NZ_JBFUGN010000176.1:0-8735 GCF_056402895.1 Rhizobacter sp. P3_B12
GAGCAGGTGCGGGCGCCGGAGCCGGCGTGGGGGCAGGAGCTGGGGCAGGTGCCGGAGCGGGCGCAGGGGCCGGCGCAGGCGCCGGGGACGGCGCCGGGGCGGCCGCGACCAGCGTCCACTTCTCGGTCTCGCCGCCGTTGCAGCTCCACTGGCCGATGTGGCCGCCTTCGGCCTTGCTGAAGTTGCCGACGTCCAGGCACTTGCTGCTGTGCTTGAAGCGCACGTTCACCAGGCCGCCGCCGAGGTTGTCGAGCGTGAAGCGCTGGTTGTCGCCGCCGACGTACTGCCACTGGTGCACGTTCGCGCCATCGGCGGTCGACACGTCCTGCACGTCGACGACCTTGCCGCTGTTCGCATTGGTCAGGTGGTAGTAGCCCTCGGTGTCGCGCACCAGGTCGAACAGGCGGCCGAGCGAGCTGTTGCACGACATCTGCACGATGTCGGCGCCGCTGACCGTCGAGTCGCCGGCGACGGCCAGGCACAGGCCGCTGAAGTTGGAGCGCACGCTGTAGCGCGACGACGGGGCGGGGGCCGGCGTCGGGGCCGGGGCGGGCGCAGGGGCCGGAGCGGGCGCGCCGGCCACCGGCACGAAGGTCCACTTCTCGCTCTCGCCGTCGTTGCACTCCCACTGGCCGATGTTGCCGCCGGGCGCGCGGCTCGAATTGCCGACGTCCATGCACTTGTTGCTGTGCTTGAAGCGCACGTAGTACTTGCCGCTGCCCAGGTCCTGCAGCGTCACGCGCTGGTTGTCGCCGTTCAGCCAGGTCCACTGGTGCACGTTGGCGCCGTTGGCCGTGGAGATGTCCTGCACGTCGACGACCTTGCCGCTGTTCACGTTCACCAGCCGGTAGTAGCCCTGGCTGTCGCGCTGCAGGTCGAACTGGCGGGCGGGCGAGGTGTCGCAGGTCGATTGCACGACGTTCGCGCCTTCGGCGGTCGAGCCGCCGTCGACCGCCAGGCACAGGCCGCTGAACGATGAGCGCACGGTGTAGCGGCCGGCGGCGAGGTCGGCCGCATGGCCGAGCTGCGTGAATCCGGCGCCGACGATCAGCGCGAGGCAGAGCTTGCTGCTTCGAAACGGAAACATGGGTTGTCCTCCTGAGGGGGCTGAAGTTCGCCCGGATGGTAGGAGGGCAGCCCGTGTCGGACTGGAACCGGTTTCACGCGCTTGCAATGCTTGCGTGAGGTGGCATGAATTGGTACGTGTTCATCGTGATTTCGAATTGAGGCATATCGAAATCACGATGAACGGGGTGTTCAGAAGGCGGCGATCTGCACCAGCGGCCGGTCGAGCAGCGAGCGCAAGGCCGCGCCGAGCGCGTGGGTCAGGCGCTCGCACTCGGGCCAGTCGACGCTGCCGGAGTGGGCGCACACAATGATGACAAGCGGCGGCTCGTCGCAGCAGGGCAGCACGGCGATCGAGCCGGTGGCATGCACGAACACCGCGGAGCGCAGGCCACCCCACGGCGCGAAGTGCCGCCGCTGGCGGTGGTACAGCTGCCAGTAGCGGGTGGCGGATTCCCAGACCCCGCCGCTGCGGGTGCGGCCGCTGGTGGAATCCACGGTACCGGTCGAGGCGTCGACGAGGGCGCAGCCCTCGACGCCTGCCTGCCGGCACAGGCCTGCGAGTGCCAGGGCGACCGGATCGCGCGGCGGGCGCGGCGCTTCGAAGGTGAGGGTGGGGAGGGCGATCTGCGGGATGTCCGAGTGCTGCATCGATGTCTCCTTGGGGTTCAGCGGCTGGCCAGGCCGAGGCGCCGGCGCAGCGCGTTCAGCAGGCCGCCCGAGGCGCGGGTGGGGCGTCGCGCCGGGGCTTCGGCGCACGGCGCCGCGGCCGGCGAAGGCGAGGCGGGCTCGCCGCTCGCGCCCACCGGCTCGAGGTGCAGCAGGTTCGCGTTGGCCATCCGCGTGATGAAGGCCACGCACTTGTCGGCGGCGACATTGCTCAGCCGCATCAGCTTCTCGAGATCGAGCGAGCGCGTGAGCATGAAGCTCGCCAGGCGCAGGTTGTCGTTGTCCTCCCACATCAAGCCGCTGGGCGGCCAGCGGCGCAGCCGGAAACGGCAGCCGGCGGACAACTGCGTGAACGTGGCCGGGGCCTCGCCGGCGAAGCGGTGCTCGGCGCATTCGAGTGCCTCGACCAGCGCGTCGGGCTGCAGCGGGCTCGCGAGCACCGTGCCGGGGGCGCGGCCGGTGCGCCACGCCAGCGCACGCGCATCCTGCGCAGGCGGCGCCAGGTGCAGCGTCACCAGCGGCGGCTCGAGCATGCCGCGCACCGTGTCGATCTCGAGGCCGGCCACCAGCACGACCTCGGCGTCGCCGTCGTGCACCACCTGCCACGGGTGCTGCAGCTGGCGCGTGGCATGGGCCAGGCAGCGGCGCACCGCGCCCTCGTCGCGTGCGTCCAGCCCCTGCAGCAGCAGCCGCAAGGGCCAGCGCATCAGCTGGGTCTCCATCTCGTCGCTCATGTCCGTGCGCCTTCGTGTCCAAGTCGGAACCGGACACGCTAGCGAACAGTTCTGCAGGAACGATGCAGAAGCCGCCGAGGACACCCCAGACAAATGACCGCTGCGCGGCTCAGCGCCGGCTGACGAGCCGCAGGGAGGTCAAGGCCGGCGGCGCCACCACAGCCACACGCCGGTCAGCCCGAGGCCGCCGAGCGCGAGGCCGCTGAAGAAGATCAACACCTGCTGCGGCAGCCCGCCCAGCTCGCCGACGTGCAGCGGGTAGACCCAGGCCACCGCGCGGCTGCCGGGATCGAGGTCGCTCCAGCGCTGCACGGCCAGCACCGCGCCGGTGTGCGGGTGCAGCCACACCGAGGTGAGCCCGTTCGGGTGCGGATCGTCGGGCAGCCGCATGCGCACGCGCACCGGGCGGTCCGGGCCGGGCAGCTGGATGTAGCCGATCGGGTCATTCGGGAACTGCCGCCGCGCTTGCGCGGCCAGCTCGTCGACCGTGGCGGGCGGGCCGCCCGGTGCGTCTTTCGGCTCTTTCGGCAGCACCGGCGGGCGCGCGAAGGTGCCGCCGGCCAGGAAGGTGACGAACTCGCCGAGCGGCCGCCAGGCCATGTACGCGCCGCTCGCCACCGATACCGCGATCACCAGCCCCATCACGATGCCGCCGCTGCGGTGCAGGTCGAACAGCCCGCGCAGCACGCCCTGGCGCAGCTCGATGCGCCACGACGGCGGCCAGCGCCGCGGCCACCACAGCACCACGCCGGTCACCAGCATCGCGAGGTACACCAGCGCGCCCCAGGCGAGCATCGCCTTGCCGGTGTCCTGCAGCAGCAGCGAGCTGTGCAGCTTGAACGTGAAGCCGACGAAGCCCTCGCTGTCGCCGCGCCGGCCCTGCTCGCGGCCGGTGGACGGGTCGAAGTACACGGTGCCGCTCCAGCGCTTGCCGCGCACCAGCACCCACAGCGTCTCGTCGGCGCTGTGCGGCGGGCGGAAGGTCAGCACGCTGGCGCTGCCGAACTCCGCGACCAGCCGCTGCCGCATCGGCTCCAGCGGCACCGCGGCGCCGCCAGGGGTTTCAGCCTGGAACAGGTTCGGGTGCGCCCAGCGATCGACCGGCTGCGCGACCACCAGCACTGCGCCGAGCAGACCGACGATGGCCAGCACCCAGCCGACGCTGAGCCCGAGCCAGCGGTGCAGCCGCAGCCAGACGCGGCGCAACCCCTGGCGCCGCGACGGCGCCTGCGGCACTTGCACGGCGGCGGACATCAGAACGCCACGCGCGCCTGGACCCAGGTGGTGCGCGGTGCGCCCACCATGCGGCCGGCGTTGCCGTCGACGTTGCGCGTGTAGTAGCGCTTGTCCGTCAGGTTGTTGACGCCGAGCTGCACGTCGATCGCGGTGGCGGTCGGCAGCTTCCAGCCGACCTGCGCGTTCCACAGGCGGTAGCCGGGGACCAGGCCCGTGCCGGCGGTGGCCGATTCGTTCCAGGTGTTGGCGTTGTCCGAGAACTGCGAGCTCTGGTGCGTGCTCGACAGGCTGAACGACCACGCGGCCAGCCGGTAGCGGGCGCCGACGGTGTCGGTGTCGCGCGAGTAGAACGGCACCTCGTTGCCGGCCGTGTCGCCCGATTCCTGCAGCGCGCGGGTGTGCGTGTAGTTCGCGAACACGTTCAGGCCGGCGAGGGCGCTGTCCTTGTCGAAGCTGTAGTCGAGTGCCGTCTCGATGCCGTCGTGCTTGGTGGCGCCCAGGTTCTGGAAGACGACGTTCGGGGCCGTCGTGCCGGCGACCTGCTGGATCTGGTTGTCGAAGCGCAGCCGGAAGGCGGTGAGTTCCGCGCTCAGCGTCGCGCTCTTCCAGCGCGTGCCGAGTTCGAAGGTCTTCGCCACCTCGGGCTTCAGCGGGTTGTTCGACGTCTGCGAGTTCAGCTGGATGTTCTGCACCGGGCCGAACGAGGTGTTGTAGTTGCTGAACAGCGTCCACTCCGGAGTCACGAGCCAGGCCACGTTCAGCGACGGCAGCGCCTTGTCGTTGTCGGTCTCGAAGGTCTTGCCGGTGCCGTCGATCCGCGTGGTGCTGATGTGTTCGAAGCGAACGCCCGGCGTGATGCGCCAGCTGCCGATCGCGATGCGGTCGTCGACATACACCGAGTGCGCATCGGTCTCGTTCTCGAAGCGGGTGGTCGCGCTGACCGCGCCGCTCGCGAGCGGCGCGGTGAAGCTGTTGTCGTCACCGCGCTCGCGGATGAAACGGTAGCCCACCGTCACGTCGTGCGCGACGCTGCCGAACGCGAGGCGCTGCGTGTAGCGCGGCTCCACGCCCAGCACGCGGTAGTTGCGCGGCTGGTGCGTCAGCACCGTGCCGGCGGCGTTGATCAGCACGCTCGCGCGCGAGCTCTCGTTGTAGTAGAGCCGCACCTCGGCCTCCTGCGTGGCCGACAGCGGGTTCAGGTACCCCAGGTCGATGCCCTTGCGCACGCCGCTCCAGTAGTCGGTGGGGCGGGTGTTCTGGAACGGGTCCACGGTGTATTGCGCCGGCGTCAGGCCGCCGGGCGTGCGCGACGTGACGTCGTAGTACGACAGCTTGCCGTAGACCTCGGCCTTGCCGTCCAGCGGCTGGCGGAACTTGACGGCCAGGTCGTTCACCTTCTCGTCGCTGGCGGCGCGCCATTCGCTGCCGTCCAGGCCCGAGTACAGCAGCGCGAGGCCGAGGCCGTTGTCCAGCTCGCGGCCGAGGAACAGGCTGTACTGCGTGTTGTGCCCGCCTTCGCCGAAGCTGTTGTAGCGCACCGTGGCATCGCCGCTCAGCGCCTCGGTCGCCGGGATCGAGCGGGTGTTGAAGTTGATGATGCCGCCGACGTTCTGCGGGCCGTAGCGCACCGCGCCGCCGCCGCGCACCACGTCGACCGACTCGATGTTGTTCAGGCTCACCGGTGCGAACGACAGCTGCGGCTGGCCGTAGGGCGCGACCGCCAGCGGGATGCCGTCGAGCAGCACGGTGGAGCGCGGCGAATAGCGCCCCGTCAGGCCGCGCACGCCGATGTTCAGCGAGATCGCGCTGCCGGCGCTGCCGGAGTTCTCGGTCGATTGCACGCCGGGGATGCGGCGCATCACCTCGCCGATCGACACGGCGCCGGTCTGCTCGATCTCTTCCTTCTTCACGACGGTGCGTGCACCGGCGAAGCTCTTCACGCTGTTCTGCAGGCCGCTCCCCAGCCAGTTGCCGCTGATCTGCACCGGCTCCAGCGTGACTTCAGGGGCGGCTGCGGCCGGCGCATCGGCCTGCTGCGCGCGCACGGCGAACGGCCAGGCCGCGATGGCGAGCGCGACGGCCGTGAGCGGGCGGGCCATCGGCCGCAGGAAGGGTTGAACTGCCATGGAAAACATACTCCGGGGCCCGGTCGCGGGCAGTGTGCTGGCTGGGCGACCCACGGGCAGGACGGAGATCCGTGCGAGAGCGCGATGGCTGGCGATTGATGAAACGATGGCGACATTCGCCGACACCGCGGATGATAAATCGCCGGCGACCCGCGATGAGAAAGGTTCGCAATTGAAAAATTATCGATAATCCCGGAAGGAACCCACTGGAGACGTTTCCATGAACTACCGCGAACTCGGCCGCACCGGCTGGAAGGTGTCGACGATCAGCTTCGGCGCCTGGGCCATCGGCGGCACCTGGGGCCAGGTGAACGACGACGAATCGATGGCCGCGCTGCACCGCGCGCTCGACCTGGGCGTGAACTTCTTCGACACCGCCGACGTGTACGGCGACGGCCACAGCGAGCGGCTGATCGCGCGGCTGCGCAAGGAGCGCAGCGAGCCGTTCTACGTGGCCACCAAGGCCGGCCGGCGGCTCAGCCCGCACGTGGCCGAGGGCTACAACCGCGAGAACCTGACGGCCTTCGTCGAGCGCAGCCTGCGCAACCTCGACACCGAGGCGCTCGACCTGCTGCAGCTGCACTGCCCGCCGACGCCGGTGTACTACCTGCCCGAGGTGTTCGGCGTGCTCGACGACCTGGTGCGCGCCGGCAAGCTGCGCCACTACGGCGTCAGCGTCGAGAAGGTCGAGGAGGCGCTGAAGGCGATCGACTTCCCCGGCGTGCAGTCGGTGCAGGTCATCTACAACATCTTCCGCCAGCGGCCGGCCGAGCTGCTGTTCCGCGAGACGCTGGCGCGCCGCGTCGGCATCCTCGCGCGGCTGCCGCTGTCGTCGGGGCTGCTGTCGGGCGGGCTCACGCGGCAGACGCAGTTCGCTGCCGATGACCACCGCAGCTTCAACCGCGAAGGGGCGGCGTTCGACAAGGGCGAGACCTTCTCGGGGCTGGACTACGAGAGCGGCCTGGCGGCGGTGGAGGCGCTGCGCCCGCTGGTGCCGGCAGGGCAGTCGCTGGCGCAGTTCGCGCTGCGCTGGATCCTGATGCAGGAGGCGGTGACGTGTGCGATCCCGGGCGGCCGCCGGCCGAAGCAGATCGAGGAGAACATGCGCGCGGCCGACCTGCCGGCACTGTCAGCCGAGACGATGAAAGCTGTCGATTCGATCTACGAGAAGCACGCAAAAGCCCAGGTCCATCACCGCTGGTGATCGGCCGCTTCGAGGTAATCCCGCTTCGCGAGCTGCAGATGCGCGACGCACAACTCCGCCAGGGCCGCGTTGTCGCTGCCTTTCAGCAGCCGGATCATTTCCAGGTGCTCGTCGGCCGCGGCTTCGGCGTGCCCGGCGGCGGCGGTGCGCTGCGCCCGCACCGGCAGGCTCAGCCACATGTAGTGGCGGATCGAGCCGATCAGGTACGGGTTGCCGCAGCCGCCGAACAGCGTCAGGTGGAACTCGTCGTTGATGCGGTGCACGGTGCCGTGGTCGCCGGCCCGCAGCGCCGCGATGAACTGCTGCTGCAGCGCCTCCAGCGCCGCGACCAGCGCGGGATCGGCCGGCAGCGGGATGCGCAGCGCCGCCTGCCGCTGCAGCAGCTCGCGCACCTCGTAGATCTGCCGCACCTCGGTGGCGGCCAGCGCGCGCACGCTCGCGCCCTTGTTCTTCTCGCGCACCACGATGCCGATGCGCTCCAGCTCGGCCAGCGCACGCCGCACGCCATGCCGCGTGGCGCCGAAGCGCGCCATCAGCGGGTCTTCGACCAGCCGGCTGCCGGGCGCGAGGCGGCCGAAGATGATGTCTTCGCCGAGCAGGCGGGCGACGTCCTGGGCCTCGGCGGGCAGCGGCGGGGGTTCGGGGCGGCGCGTCATGAGCGGTCGATTCTGCCAACAGTCCCATCCACAAGACACCAGGAGACAAGCGAATGAGCAAGATCGGATTCATCGGCGCCAGCGGCCTGATGGGCCATGGCATGGCGAAGAACCTGCAACTGAAGGGCCATGCGCTGCACCTCACCGTGCACCGCAACCGCGATCGGGTGGCCGACCTGGTCGAGCGCGGCGCGGTGCAGGTGGACACGCCGGCCGAGCTGGCCGCGCGCTGCGACGTGGTGTTCATCTGCGTCACCGGCACGCCGCAGGTCGAGGGGCTGTTCGCCGGCGACGGCGGGCTGCTCGCGCGGCCGAAGCCGGGGCTGGTGGTCATCGATTGCTCGACCAGCGAGCCGGCCTCGACCGCCGCGCTGCGCGAGCGCTGTGCCGCGCAGCAGGTGCTGCTGATCGATGCGCCGCTCGCGCGTTCGGCTGCCGATGCCGAAGCCGGGCGGCTGACCGTGATGGTCGGCGCCGAGCCGCAGGATTTTGCGCGCATCGAGCCGCTGCTGCGCTGCTTTGCCGAGAACCTGCACCATGTCGGCCCGCCGGGCGCGGGGCATGTCGTCAAGCTGCTCTACAACTTCATGGCGCAGGCCATCTGCACGTCGACGGCCGAGGCGTTTGCGGTCGGCCGGCGCGCGGGCGTCGACCTGGGGCAGCTGGTGGCGGTGACGACGGTCGGTGCGGTCAACTCCGGCCTGTTCCAGGCGATGGCGAAGACGCTGCAGGGCGACGTGAAGGGCTTGTCGTTCGAGCTCGACAACGCGCGCAAGGACCTGCGCTACTACACCCACCTGGCCGAGAGCCTGACGGTGCCGGCCTGGCTGGGCGAGGCGGTGCACCAGTCGCTGACGCTGGCCAGCGCGCTGGGCCACGGCGCGAAGTTCGTGCCCTCGCTGGTCGAGGCGCAGGAGCAGATCACCGGGACGACGCTGGTGCCGCGCTGAGCCGCCATCCGTTCGCGCTCAGCCCAATCCGTTCGGGCTGAGCCCAATCCGTTCGGGCTGAGCTTGTCGAAGCCTTGGTGCCATGCGCGCAGGCC
>NZ_JBFUGN010000177.1:0-8710 GCF_056402895.1 Rhizobacter sp. P3_B12
CGCATCGGCAGCGCATCGGCCACCGTGCGCAGACGGGCCTCGCTCTCCTGGAGCGCTCGTTGCGCTTCGCGGTACGAGGTGACGTCGGCGACGAGGGTGTACAGCCCGACGACCTTGCCTTGCTCGTCGCGATCGGGAACGGCCGTGACCTGGACATGGCGACGGCCTTCGGGGCGCACCATTTCCCGGTCGTACGCAACCTCCTGGCCGTCCAGGGCGGCCCGCAGTTGGGGCTCCATATCCACCCAGGCCTGCTCGCCATAGAACTCCCGCACACTCGTCCCGATCTGTGGCGCCGCTGCATCGCCAAACCATTGCTGATACGTCCGGTTGACGAAGCGAAAGCGCAGATCGCAGTCGAGGTAGGAAATCAGTGCCGGCAGGTGATCGGTCACCATGCGCAGCCGATGCTCGCTCGCGCGGACCGCCTGTTCCGCGGCCTCGGCAGCCGAGACGCTCGCGACCAATTGCCTGAGCACCGGCCTCACTTCGCTGTACTGGGCATAGATGGCCAGCGCGACGATGCCGGCAAGCGCCAGCGCAAGCAGGTTCAGGCGTGACCTCATCGGCGCATAGAGCGTCTCGACATCGGTTCGCACCGCGAACCCGAGCCCGAAATCCTTGATCGGCGCGAAGGCCGAGAGGACAGGGCTGCCGCGCCGGTCATCGAGGAACTGCACGCCCTGTTCGCCGAGCACGGCTCTTGCCACCGGAAGGGCGGGGCTGCCGGCCGCGTCGAACATCGGCAGCTCGAATCCGGCCGGCCTGAACCGGTTCGGCGCACAGACCAGCTTGTCCTTCTCGTGGCCACAGATCGCCACGTCGGATGTGTCGCGGGACGCCCGGATGTCCTCCAGCAGGCGATCGAACAGCGGCATGCGCTGCTCGGTGAGCACCCGTCCGACGTGGCGCTCCCCGACGAGGACATCGGTTTCCGTGAGGAGCAGGTAGCCGTCCTTCCAGGCCAGGATGGTCGTCGACCCGGTGTTCGACAGGCGCTGGATGACCTGCATCTTCGCGGAGGTCATGGAGCCCGCATGCGCCACGCGTGTGGCATTCGCGGCGTAGAACTCCACACCCGTCAGGTCGGTGGTCAGGATGCTGTCGGCAACCCTCTGCAGGAACTCCTTGGCCATCGCGTCGTCGGGCGCCGTGCTCAGCGTGTCCAGGGCCTGGCGCGCGGCCGGCCGCGTTGCCACGGCTCTCGGGAACCACAGGCTCACCTCGATGGTGTGGGCCAGCGATGTGGCGTTCGTCCTGGCGATGAGCAGCATGTCTTTCGCGACCGAGCGCTCGAAGGTATCGCGCATCACCCCGAAACCCGCAACGCCACCCGCCAGGGCGACCAGCGTGAGGACCGCGGTCGAGCGCCGCTTGATGCGCTGCTCGGTCTCTTGCAACGTCTTGGGTTCAAGCGCCTGGGATGCCACGTGGAGCATCCACAGGCCGGCGCCGACGACCGAGAGCCCGAACGCGGTGATCGGCAGGATCCGGTTGAAGGCAGTCACCCGGTACAGCGTCTCCAGGCCTACGAAATAACCGACGAGTCCGCCCAGGCCGATGAGGGAGACGGCCAGGGACAGCGTCAGGAAGACGAGCTGGCGGGGCCGGGTGGCGCGTTGCCTGTTCAGCCAGAAGCCGATRCCGCTGAGCAGGAAYGCCAGGCTCGCGTTCGCGGACAGCCGGCCGGGAKRGGGAWGGGTCGCCGTGGSGACSGTGCCGGCACGGACGATGTCGAYGCCCAGGCCGATGCSTGTCRCYCCTTCGAACAGRTAGGCCAGGGGCAGCGCGATCAGGGCGGCGATGCAGAGGGCRGAGAGTCGGGTGAGCCAGGCGGCCGGGCTGGAGGGGCGCGAGGCGTTGAACAGGCAGATGCTCGCCGCGACGAAGAGCAGCGGGTTGACGATGCCCGCGTGCTCGGAGCCGGGGATGAGGTGCGCGATGACGCCCACCTGAAACACCCAGTGCACGGCCAGGGTCGCGCCGAGCAGCCCGACGGCGAGGCCTGCCACTCGCGCGGTTGAAAGGGCCGATTTCTGCATGGGGTGTACTCGATCCGGTGTATGTCGCCAGGCGATGTTGCAGCGCACAACCTCTCGACGGGCAGGCGACACCGGAGCAAGCGCTACGCCGCAGGGTACGCCTCAGCGGGAGCGTCGAAGGCCGGAAGTGGGCCCGTGCGGTATGCCAATCTTCATGTTGGCGCGGTCGCGACATGAAGCCGGGAGGGGTGCGCCTGGTTCAGGCGTTCGCGTACGGCGGCGAGGTGGTCCGCCCTGACCCGTCGCAGAACGAAGTCGCGGTAGTTGGTGTTGCTGAGCTGGCTCCATGCTTGCGCTCGACCCAGGGCGGACCGCTGCGCGCGAGAGGCGAGAACCGCTTCGTCTGGAATCGGAGCGTTCGCATCGGTCATGAATTCATAGCCGTAGGAGCGCATGTGCTCTCTCGCCACCGTCTCGATGATCCCGATCTCGTCGACGCTCAACTGGCTCTTGAACTTGTCCCGGTTGGCCGGGATGGGACCGAAGCAGTTGGATGACCACAGATCCGACAGCTTCGACATCTGCCGTGCTTCCGTGGAAGCCGCCACGTCAAGCATTTGCGGAAGGAAGTCCAGGCCGATGAAGTCGCAGATGCCGCGCAGGACAAGCTCCTGGTCAGCGAGGAAATCCTCGTACCGGATGGTGAGTACGCGGGCCGGATGCGCGTGGACGAGACGCTGGGCCGCATCATGCGCGGCGACCCACGTCATCGCATTGAGCGTGCTGTCGAAGTCATGGATGATCGCGCGGTTCATCGAAGCCACCTGGGCGCGCGGGTCCCTCACCACGTTCAGGAACAGCATGTCGGGAAAGAGCTCCATCATCTCGGCGGCGTAGTGGATGCTGTCGAGCGATTTGTCCATCACGACGCGGGCATGGTGCCGTTCGCCGCTGCGCAGGAGCAGTTCCCACACCACGCGGTGCACGCTGCGTTTCTCGTCCTTGATGGCGTCGAAGATCTCGCCCGGATCGAACGCCACGTCGGGCCACTTCACCATGCTGGCGGCTTGCAAGCCGACGATGTCGACGACGAGCTGGAAGTAGTTGCGGTCCTCGGCCAGATCGCCATAAAGGGGCACCAGCGGCATGAAATCGACGATGTGCAGGGGGTAAGGCGAGTAGAAGCCTTCACTGAAATTCAGCCTGAGTCTCAGCGCGTGGCTTCCGCATCGACGCAACGGCACCATCAGAAGCGGGCGGGGGCGACCCGGATGGGACGTGGAGATGGAGGGCTGATGGGTCATGACGATTTCCCTGTGATGTGGTTTGAAAAGTCGGCGATGAACTGCTCCAGTTCGATCACCGGCAGACGGTCGATGCCGGCGGCTGCATGCCGCCCACCGCCGCCTGGATAGAGGCGGCACAACGCTTCCGCCGATCTACGCTGCGCGGGAGAGCGGACGCTGACCAGGAAGTGACCGTCCGAACGGCGCGTGAGTACCGCGAACGATCGATGTGGCTCTTCGTGGGAAAGGCGGTTCGCCAGCGTTCCGGACAGCCGCCGAGCCCATGCCGTGCCCGGCAGCAGGTAGACGTCGCCATCGATGCTTCGCCAATGGGGTGCGAGCGTCTCGAGGTGATGCTGATCTTCGGCGCGGCCGGCGGCCAGGCGGCGATATTCGTCTGCGTCGGCGATGAAGCCGAATGGGCTCTCGAAGTCGTGCACTGCGCGATAGAGGTCGATCGGCGAGAAGTGCAGGTCTTCCACGGCCTCGCCGTAGGCGTTGTAGTTGAGAAGCTGCCCCAGCTGCTCCAGGTTGGCCCTCTGGTTCATGGTGAGCCCGCGCTGCGCGCAAAGACTGCGCGCGACCTCGACCAGGTTGTCGCCGAAGGCGCCCACGATGGCCCACTCGTGAAAGCGGCCGGCCAGGGTGCGATCCACCAGCAAGGATGTGCAGACAACCGCGGAAGGGTCGATGTGGCTTTCAAGCCGCGGGTGGTGGAACAGGCTGCGTGCCGAATGGTGATCGAAGTAGCGTACGCGCCCACCGGCCTGCAGTGCGCGACGCACGCCGGCTTCGTTCCTGTCGAACGAGACGTCCAGCACGGTGATGTCGCTGGGCGGGTTCGTGTCGCCCAGCTTCCCGAGCAAGTCGATATCGCGCTTGACGCCACTGACGAGGCGCCCTGCGCGCGGCTCGGCCATGCGCAATTGGTGCAGGCTGCAGATGCCGTCGGCGTCACCATTGAACAGGTCCACCACCGGCAGGGTGCCCGTGCGGTCCGTCAACGCGAACGGCCCGATCGATGTCATGACACGAGGGCGCAGCGACTGACGAGAAAGTCCATCAGCTTCTGCGCTGACTGGTCGAGGCTGCACAAGTCCGTGTCGATGCGCAGCGCGGGAGACTGTGGGGTCTCGTAAGGCGCCGACACGCCGGTGAAATGGGCGATGGCTCCCGTTCGAGCCTTTTCGTAGAGTCCTTTCGGGTCCCGCGCTTCGCAGACGGCCAGTGCCGTGCTCACATGGACTTCAATGAACCTCGCTTCGCCGATGAGGGATCGCGCTTGTTCCCTGTCCTCCTGCCGTGGCGAGATGAGCGCCGTGAACACGATCAGCCCGGCGTCGTTCATCAAGGCGGCAACTTCCGCCACACGCCGGATGTTCTCGCGCCGATCTGAAGGCGAGAAGCCCAGATCGCTGCTGAGATGGTGGCGGATGTTGTCGCCATCCAGCACGAATCCCAGCTGCCCTTGGGCGTGCAGCCGGCGCTCCGCCGCATAGGCCAAGGTGGATTTGCCTGCGCCGCTGAGGCCTGTCAGCCAGACCGTCACCGGTTGCTGGTGGAGCAGGGCGCGCCGCTCGGCCGCCGAGACCAGGCTGGGGTGCTTCACCACGTTGAGACACGTCACACCGCGTGCCACGGCGGTGGCGTTGGTGTCGGCATGGCCGAGACGTGGCCGGACAAGGGAATGCGTGGAAGGAGTCATGGCGCGGGCAAGCCTCTCAGGAAGACGAACACTCATTGACCAAGAGCGCCCCGCTGGTGCGGTTGCTCGCCGGGTCGACGATGATCAGCGAGCCGCCGACGCGGTTCGACGCGTASGCCTCGACCGGCAGCGCCTGCTGCGTCTCGACGATCACGTGGCCGATCTCGTTGACGGCCAGCTGGTGCGCATCGATCGCCTCCAGCGTGTGGATGTCGAGCCGGCTCTCGATCGCGGTGATGCGCGCCTGCACCCAGCGGTTGCCGTGGCGCACCCAGTACTTGCGGCCAATGACCGCCGGCTCGGTGTCGAGCCAGGCGAGCGTCGCGCTGAAGCGCTGCGTCTCGTGGATGGTCTGCGGCGTCGCGATCCAGTCGCCGCGCGAGACRTCGAGCTGGCGATCCAGCACGACACCSGCCGACTGCCCGGCCTCGACSACRTCGACCACSTCGCCGGCGAGGCGCACCTCGGCCACCACCGCGGTCTGGTTGCTCGGGAACACCTGCACCGTGTCGCCGGCCTTCACGCGGCCGTGGGCCACGCGGCCRTACAGCGTGCGCGGCTGGTTGCCGGTGCCTTCGCCTTCGCGCGACACGTACTGCACGGGGATCAGCAGGTCGCCGTCCTTGCGCTCCTGCAGCGCCGGCAGGGCTTCCAGCAGCTGCAGCAGCGACGGGCCGTCATACCAGTCGGCGGCGAGCGGCTGCGTGACGTTGTCGCCRCGCAGCGCCGACACCGGGATCACGCCGGCCACCGCRATGCCGGCCTGCTGCGCGAACGCGAGCAGCGCGGTCCTGGTCGCCGCGAAGGCCTGCGCCGGGTCGCTCACTGCATCAAGCTTGTTGACCGCAAAGACGATGTTCGGCACGCGCAGCAGGTGCGCCAGCAGYGCATGGCGGCGGGTCTGTGCGAGCAGCGGCATCGGGCTGGCGCGGGTGTCGAGCTTGGTGATGTCGACCAGCACCACCGCCGCATCGCTGCCGGCCGCGGCCGTCACCATGTTGCGGGTGTACTGCTCATGGCCGGGGGCGTCGGCGATGATGAACTTGCGCTGCTTGGTCGCGAAGTAGCGGTAGGCCACGTCGATCGTGATGCCTTGCTCGCGCTCGGCCTCGAGGCCGTCGGTCAGCAGCGACAGGTCGATCGGCGCACCGGCGGCGCGCTTCTCGAGCGTGTCGAGCTGGTCGGCGAGGATCGCGCGGCTGTCGAACAGCAGCCGGCCGATCAGCGTGCTCTTGCCRTCGTCGACGCTGCCGGCGGTCAGGAAGCGCAAGGCGCGGTGGTCCGCGACTTTCGTCAGATTCTCGCGGTGGTCTTTCACTTGAACTTGCGGCGTGCTCATCAGAAGTAACCCTCTTTCTTGCGGCGTTCCATCGAGGCGTCCGACGTGCGRTCGTCCATGCGGGTCGCGCCGCGCTCGCTCACCGTCACCTTCAGCGTCTCGGCGACGATCTCGGTCGCGTTGGCSGCCGGGCTCTCGACCGGGCAGGTGCAGGTCATGTCGCCCACCGTGCGGAAACGCACCTCGGCCGTCTCGACCACCTCGCCGGCYTCSGGMGGCGTCACSTCGGTCAGCGGCACCAGCAGGCCCTTGCGGCGGATCACCTGGCGGTCGTGCGCGTAGTACAGGTTCGGCAGCGGGATGTTCTCGCGGGCGATGTACAGCCACACGTCGAGCTCGGTCCAGTTGCTGATCGGGAACGCGCGCATGTGCTCGCCCGGCTTGATGCGGGTGTTGAACAGCGTCCACAGCTCGGGGCGCTGCTCCTTGGGCTGCCATTGGCCGAAGCTGTCGCGGTGCGAGAAGATGCGCTCCTTCGCGCGGGCCTTCTCTTCGTCGCGGCGSGCRCCRCCCATCAGCACGTCGAAGCGGTGCGCCTCGATGGCTTCGAGCAGCGCGACCGTCTGGTGGCCGTTGCGCGATTCCAGCGGGTGCGACAGGCGCACCGTGCCGCGCTTGATCGAATCCTCGAGGTGGCCGACCACCAGCCGCTCGCCCATCTCGGCGACGCGGCGATCRCGGAACTCGATCACCTCCGGAAAGTTGTGGCCGGTGTCGACGTGCAGCAGCGGGAACGGCAGGCGGCCCTTGTACTCGCCGTCGGCGCCCTTCGATTTGAACGCCTTCTCGGCCAGGCGCAGCACCACGCACGAATCCTTGCCGCCCGAGAACAGCAGCGCCGGGCGCTCGAACGCGGCGACGGTCTCGCGCAGGATGAAGATGGCTTCTTCCTCGAGCCAGTCGAGGTGGCTGTGGTCGAGCTGCGGCAGCAGTTGTTCCACGGTCAGCGGGGCATTCATTTCCGGTCTCCGATCATCGACACGGCGGCCTCTTCGGCCCCGTGCACGTGCAATCCGCACTCTTTCGCCTTCTCGTCTTCCCACCACCAGCGGCCGGCGCGGAAGTCCTCGCCCACCGCGATCGCGCGGGTGCACGGCGCGCAGCCGATGCTCGGCATGAACTGGTCGTGCAGCGGGTTGTACGGCACCTCGTTCGACGCGATGTACTGCCACACGTCGTTCCAGCTCCAGTCGGCCAGCGGGTTGAACTTGATGCGGCCCTTGTCGTCGGGCTCGCTGAACGGCACGTCGCCGCGGTTGTTCGACTGCTCGCGGCGCAGGCCGGTGACCCAGGCGCTGCGCTGCGCCAGCATGCGCGACAGCGGCTCCAGCTTGCGGATGCCGCAGCAGCCCTTGCGCAGGTCGATGCTCTCGTACATCGCGCGCTCGCCGTGGTTCTTCACGAAGTGGATCACCGCGTCGGCCTCGGGGCGGTAGACCTCGACGGCGAGGCCGTAGCGCTGCTCGATGCGCGGCACCAGGGCCAGCGTCTCCTCGTGCAGCTGGCCGGTCTCGAGCGTGCCGATCGCGATGTCGATGCCGTGGCGCGCGATCAGGTCGGTCAGCACCATGTCCTCGGCGCCCAGGCTCGTGGCCTGCACGACGCGGCCCGGGTGCTCGGCGGCCGCCTGCTTCAGCACCGCCACCGCGTGCGCGACGCGCTCGTCGAAGCCGGCGGTCGGGCGGGCGTACAGCGTGATGGCGCTCATCGTGCCGGCGCTCATATCGCCGAGCCCGCCTGGTTGAACTCGCGGTTCGTCGTCTCCTGGCCGGCCGGGCGCTTGAACAGCGGGCGGTGTTCGGTGACGTCGGCCTGGTAGTGGCCGGGGAAGAAGTTCAGCGCGCGTTCGGCCACCTCGATCGACTGGTCGGCGCGCAGCGCCACCGCATCGAAGCCGGTGCGCTGCAGCAGCGGCATCATGTCGACCAGCACCTCGCCGGTGGCGCGCACCTCGCCGGCATAGCGGTAGCGCGAGCGCAGCAGCCGGGCCTGGCTGTAGGCGCGGCCGTCGACCCACTTCGGGAAGTGCAGCACGACCAGGCTCAGCCGCGGCAGGTCCTCGGCCAGGTCCTCGATGTCGGCATCGTTCGGGAACTGCACGCCGACGGCCATGCCGGCCGGCCAGGTGCTGCGCACGCCGTGCCATTGCGCGAGCGTCAGCAGGCTGTTCGGCGCGGGCGTCAGCGTGACCATCGGGCCGTCTTCTCCGGTGATGGTGCGCCAGGGGTCGCGGGCGGTGTCGATGAATTTCATGGTCAGGCCTTGGCGGTGCTGCGGCGTTGGGCGTTGGCTGCGGTCTTGAACGGATCGAGCCCGATGCGGTTCACGGTGTCGATGAAGCGCTCGGCAGCGGTGCTGCGCTGTGCGCGGTAGGTGTCGAGCACCGCCTCGATCACGT
>NZ_JBFUGN010000178.1:0-8666 GCF_056402895.1 Rhizobacter sp. P3_B12
ACGTAGGGCACCTCGCGCCAGCCGTTGCGGCTGCCGATCATGCCGGCCATCACGATGTGCGGATCGCTCCAGCCGTCGATCTGCTCGGCCAGCACCGCCTCGAAGCGGCCCTGGCAGGCGAGCAGCGCGGCCGGCGTGCTGCGCTGCGCCAGCACGCTGCCGGCGGCATCGAGGCGGTAGGCGCGCAGGCTGCTCGTGCCCCAGTCGACGGCGATCATCGGGCGGCCTGCAGCGCGGCGACGAACGCGCGCGCCATCTCGCTGGTGCGCGACACGTCCTGCCCCGGCTTGTAGAGGTCGCTGCCGAGGCCGGCGCCGATGCAGCCGGCGCGCAGGTACTCGCCCAGGTTGGCCGGTGTGACGCCGCCCACCGCGAACAGCGGCACGCCGGCCGGCAGCACCGCCTTCAGCGCCTTCACATGGCCGGTGCCGTAGGTGGTGGCCGGGAACAGCTTCAGCGCCTGCGCGCCGGCATCGAGCGCGTCGAAGGCTTCGCTGGCGGTCGCGAAGCCGGCCGCCACCTGCAGGCCGCGCTGCACCGCGTAGGCGATCAGCGAGGGCCGGGTGTTCGGCGTCACGACGAGCTTCGCGCCGACCTCGACCAGCGCATCCACGTCGGCCGGCTTCAGCACCGTGCCGCCGCCGATCAGCGCCCGGCTGCCGAAGCGCTGCACGATGTCGGCGATGCTCTTCTGCCATTGCGGCGAGTTCAGCGGGACTTCGATCGCATCGAAGCCGGCATCGATCAGGGCCTGCGCATGGGGCAGGGCTTCTTCGGGGCGGATGCCGCGCAGGATCGCGATCAGCGGCAGGGAGGTGGTCCAGGTCATGGGGCGACAGCGTAGCGAGCGCTCCGGTGTCGCACAAATGAAATTTTGGGCCGCCGGCATGCCAAAAAAGCGGCATCCGCCAGCCCCTCTGCCGCTCAGTCCGGCTGCTCCCGGGCCCGCTGCAGCAGCAGTTCGCGTTCGCGCTCGTTGCGCGTCATCTCGGCGGCGCGCTCGAAGGCCTCGCGCGCCTCGGCGTGCCGGCCCAGCCGCGCGAGCAGGTCGGCGCGCACGCTCGGCAGCCAGTGGTAGTTCGCGAGCGCCGGTTCGGCCTCGAGTTCGTCGACCAGTTCCAGCCCGGCCGCCGGCCCGAACGCCATGCCGACCGCCACCGCGCGGTTCAGCGCCACCACCGGCGACGGCGCCACCTGCTCGAGCGCGTCGTACAGCGCGACGATCTGCACCCAGTCGGTCTCGTCGGCGCGGCGCGCGCGGGCATGGCAGGCCGCGAGCGCTGCCTGCAGCGCATAGGGCCCGCGCGCGCCGCCCAGCGCCTCGGATCGCGCGAGTGCCGCCAGCCCGCGCGCGATCATCTGCGGATCCCAGCGGCCGCGGTCCTGCTCCATCAGCAGCACCGGGCGGCCCTGCGCATCGGTGCGCGCCGGCGTGCGCGAAGCCTGGATCTCCATCAGCGCGACCAGGCCGTGCACCTCGCTCTCGCCGGGCGCCAGGCCGGCCAGCACGCGGCCGAGCCGCAGCGCCTCGTCGCACATCGACGGGCGCATCCAGTCGTCGCCGGCGGTCGCCGAATAGCCTTCGTTGAACACCAGGTAGATCACCTCCAGCACCGAGCCGAGCCGCGCCGCGCGCGCATCCGCCTGCGGCACCTCGAACGGCACGCGTGCCGCGCTCAGCGTGCGCTTGGCGCGCACGATGCGCTGAGCGATGGTCGGCTCGGGCACCAGGAAGGCGCGCGCGATCTCGTCGGTCGTCAGCCCGCCGAGCAGCCGCAGCGTCAGCGCGACGCGCGCATCGGTCGACAGCACCGGGTGGCAGGCGGTGAAGATCAGGCGCAGCAGGTCGTCGCCGATGTCGTCCTCGCGCGCGGCATCGAGCCCGTCGACGAAGTCGGGCACCACGTGCGCCTGCATCGCGTCCATCTCGTGGCCGAGCTCCTCCTGCTTGCGGGCATGCAGCGCGTCCTGCCGCAGCCGGTCGAGCGCGCGGTGCTTGGCGGTGGTCATCAGCCAGGCCGCCGGGTTGTCGGGCAGCACGCCGCCCTCCCAGTGCTCCAGTGCGGCGAGCAGCGCGTCCTGCGCGAGTTCCTCGGCCAGGCCGACGTCGCGCACGATGCGCGCGACGTGCGCGATGATCTTCGCGGCCTCTGCGCGCCAGACGGCTTCGATCGCACGGTGTGTCTCTGTGCGTGGTTGTGTCGATTCCACCGGGGTCCTCAGGTGCTCTTCTCGGCGAGGCTCTTCAGGTTCGCGAGCCCCGCCTCGAAGTCGGTGCCGACCATGCGGTCGACGTTGATGAAGACGTGCATGACCTTGCCGAGGTACGGAACCGGGCCGTGCATCGCCCAGGTCACGCGGGTGCCGCCCTGCTCGGGCTGCAGCGTGAACTCGGCCTGGTTGTGCGCCTCGAACGGCTTCACGAAATCGAGCGCCATCGTGACCTTCGAGGCCGGCACGGTCTCGAGGATCGCGAGGCTGCCGGTGCCGACCTCCTTGCTCTCCCAGCCGTAGCGCGCGCCGGTGCCGACGGTGGTCGGGCCGTAGCTGCCCTTCAACGCCGGGTCCTTGCGCTCGTACGGGTTCCAGGTGTTGAAGCTGCGCAGGTCGTTGATCATCGCGTGCAGCTTCTCCGGCGGCGCCTGGATGCGCACGCTGCGCTCGACGCGGAAGGTGTCGGGCTTGGTGGCGGCGTAGACCAGCAGCACGGCGAGCGCAGCGGCGATGACGAGCAGGGTGGACTTCAGCATGATCGGCTCCTGGGTGTGACGGGCGGATCGATGGGTCCGCCCCTGTTCACACGACGGGCGATCAGCGGCCGGATCGACATCGCCAGGGCCAGCTCAGGGATAACCCCCGGGGTGCCTAGGCGAAGCAGGGGCCGAGCTCGCGGACCTCGATCGTGCACCACTCGGCGGCCGGGCAATCGGCCGCGATCGCCACCGCTTCGTCGCGCGTCTTGACGTCGAGCAGGAAGAAGCCGCCGATCATTTCCTTGGCCTCGGCGAACGGGCCGTCGACCAGCCGCTTCTCGCCGGCGCGCTTCTGCACGCGCACCGCGCGGTCCTGCGCGAGCAGCGATTCGGCGCCCTTCAGCACGCCGCGGGCCTTCAGCTTCTCGGCATAGCCCAGCATGCTGTCGTAGGCCGCCTGGCCTTCGGCGAGCGTGCGCTGGCCGCGTTGTTCGACGGGTTCGACGATGAGCATCACGTAGGACATGGGGTCTCCGATCTCGAATAGGCGTTCATTGTGAAGCGGAAGCGCGGCCGTGGGGATACGGCAGCACCATTGCGAGGCTGGCGACGCACAGCAGCAGCATCGCCAGGGCCAGCGGCAGCGGCGAGCGGCCCGACATGAACGGCGCCACGCCCTGCGTGCCGAGCGCGCCGGCCGCGAGGATCGCCAGCATCAGCAGGGCCGACGCGCGGCCCATCTGCACCGGCGGCAGGGCCAGCGCCTCGCTGAAGGCGGCCGGCCCGCGCACCGCGAGCACCGCGGTGAAGGCGCACCAGAACACCGCGACCGTTGCGTAGCCGGGCTGTCCGAGCCAGGCCGCGAGCGCGAAGCCGCCGCACAGCGCCACATGCGCCCAGCAGCCGGCCTGCACCGCACGCGCCGCGCCGAAGCGCCGGCTGATCCGCCCGGACTGGCTGGCCACCGCCATGAAGCACAGCACGCTCATCAGCTGCAGCGCGGCGAAGCTGGCGGCGCCGCGGCCGTAGGCATGCACCATCAGCTGCGGCGCGCTCGCGACGAAGCTCAGCAGCGCACCGAAGCACAGCGCATGGCACAGCGCGAGGCGCACGAACCTGCGGTTGCCGACGATCGCGCCGTAGCCCGAGGCGGCGCTGCGGTCCAGCCCCGGCAGCTCGCGCGGCGTGACGCGCACGACGAAGGGCAGCGCGAGCAGCGTGACGCCGCCGAGGATCCAGAACGTGGCGCGCCAGTCCATCACCAGCAGCAGCGCGCTGCCGAGCACCGGCCCGGCGGCCGGCACCGCCGACTCGATCATCGCGATCGAGGCGATGCCCTTCACCGCATGCTCGTCCGGCAGCGTCGCGCGCACGACGCTCGGCGCCACCACCGTCGCCGCACCGGCGGCCGCGCCCTGCAGCGCGCGCATCGCGAGCAGCCAGCCGATGTCGGGCGCCAGCGCGCAGCCGAAGGCGCTGAGCACCAGCAGCGAGACGCCGATCTGCACGCAGCGGCGCGGGCCGAGCCGCGTCATCGCCTCGCCCCAGATCAGCTGCGACGCGGCGAGCCCGGCGAGGAACACCGCGACCGTCGCCTGCGCCAGCGTCACGTCGATGCCGAGCGAGGCCTGCAGCGTCGGCACGGCCGGCAGGAACAGGTCCATCGCCAGCATGCTGGTGGCGGTGACGATGGACAGCGGCAGGACGGTGCGGACGGTGGGCGGCATCGCGGCGACGCAAGGGGCGGGCGCCGACTGTAGCAACCCGCAGCTGCTATCGTCACGCCGCACTCTCCCCAAGGAACACCATGTCGAGCTACATCGAAGGCGCACTGACCCCGGACGAACGCGTGCTGCACTACGCCCACGTGAGCCTCTGGTCGCTGTGGGTGCCGCTGCTGCTCGGCCTGGTGCTGCTGCCGGCCTTCGGCGTCGGGCTGATCGCCTGGGGCTATGCCTACGTGATGTACAAGACCACCGAGCTCGYGGTGACGAACAAGCGGGTGATCGTCAAGCAGGGCTTCATCTCGCGGCAGACGATCGAGATCAACATCAACAAGGTGGAATCGATCCAGGTCGACCAGACGGTGATGGGCCGCATGCTCGACTACGGCTCGCTGCTGATCTCGGGGGCCGGTTCGCCGCAGGCACCGTTGAACGGCATCTCGAAGCCGCTGGCCTTCCGGCGCGCGTTCATGGAAGCGCAGGACGGCAGCTCTCACCGCTGACTTCACCGCTGACTTCACCGCTGAGGAGACCCGCCATGCCGAAGTTCGCCGCCAACCTGAGCCTGATGTACACCGAGCATGAGTTCATCGATCGCTTCGAGGCCGCGGCGCGCGACGGCTTCGACGCGGTCGAATGCCTGTTCCCGTACGACCTGCCGGCTGCGGAACTGAAGGCGCGGCTGCAGGGGAACGGACTGCGGCAGGTGCTGTTCAACGCGCCGCCAGGGGATGCCACGCAGGGCGAGCGCGGCCTGGCCTGCCTGCCCGGCCGCGAGGCCGCCTTCCGCGAAGGCATCGAACATGCGCTGGCGCTGGCCGGCGAGATCGGCTGCCCGCGGCTGCACGTGATGGCGGGCATCGCGCCGCCGGAGGTCGACCGGGCCTGGCTGCGCGAGTGCTATGTCGCCAACCTCGACTGGGCGGCCGGCCATGCGGCACCGCTCGGCATCGAGCTGACGATCGAGCCGATCAACACGCGCGACGTCCCGGGTTACTTCCTGAACCGGCAATCCGAGGCGCATGCGGTGGTCGTCGAGCTCGGGCGGCCCAACCTGAAGGTGCAGATGGATCTCTACCACTGCCAGATCGTCGAGGGCGACGTCGAGATGAAGCTGCGCCAGTACCTGCCGAGCGGCCGCGTCGGCCACATGCAGGTGGCGGGCGTGCCGCAGCGGCACGAGCCGGACGTCGGCGAGCTGAACTGCGCCCACCTGTTCGACGTGATCGACGAGCTCGGCTGGAGCGGCCACATCGGCTGCGAGTACCGCCCGCGCGCCGGCACCTCGGCCGGCCTCGGCTGGTGGCGTCAGCGCTCGGCCTGAACGGCCGCCACCTGCGCGATCAGGTTCGAGACGCCGGCCGCGACATGGCCTGAAGGCACATGGGCGGCGGCGTTCTCGATGTGCCCGGTCTGGTCGTCGAAGAAGAAATCGGGCTCGAACTCGCGCAGGAACTCGCCCTTCGGCAACCCGCCGAGGAACATCGCCTCGTCGATCTCGATGTGCCAGTCCATCAGCGTGCGGATCGCGCGCTCGTGCGCCGGTGCGCTGCGCGCGGTGACGAGCGCGGTGCGCACCCGCATCGCCGGCGAGGCCTGGCGCTGCAGCAGCTGCAGCGCTTCGAGCAGCGGCTTGAACGGCCCCGCCGGCAGCGGCTTCAGCGCCTTGTCGCGCTCATGGGCCTGGAAGGCATCGAGCCCGCCGCTCTGGAACACCTGCTCGGCCTCGTCGGAGAACAGCACCGCGTCGCCGTCGAACGCGATCCGCACCTCGTGCGGATGGGCATCGGACGCACGCGCCGAGTGCGGGTAGACGCGGGCGGCCGGCACGCCGGCCTCGAGGGCCGAGCGCACGTCGGCCTCGTTGGTCGACAGGAACAGGTGGGCATTCAGCGGCCGCAGGTAGCGCCATGGCGATTCGCCGCGCGTGAACACGCCGCGCTGGATCGGCAGCCCGTAATGCTGGGCCGAGCGGAACACCCGCATGCCCGAGACCGGGTCATTGCGCGACAGGATCACCACCTCGACCGAGGCCTGCGGCGACGCCGCGTTGAACGCGAGCAGCTTGTTGACCAGTGAGAACGCGACGCCGGGCTTCGCCGGTTCGCCGACGCGCTGCAGCTGCAGCTGCATGTAGGCGCGGTCGTCCTTGGCTTCGAACAGGCGGTTCTCCTCTTCGAAATCGAACAGGGCGCGCGAGGAAATGGCCACGACGAGCTGGCCGGCGAGGGTGGCGGGCATCGCGGGATGATACGGGCGGGGCGTGGTGAAACAAACGAAACAAAGCGGGCCGTTGCGGAAACGGGGTTGATACCCACCGCTTCGACACTGACGGCATACCAACACGCACAACCGCCCGGAGCCCCCCATGACCGCGACCCTCGTCACCACCACGCTGCAACGCCTGTTCTCGCGCCGCGCCGCTGCGCCTGCGCGCCGCCCGTCGCGTGTCGCGGTGCAGCGCGCCCGCTTCGCCCAGGCGCACCGGCTGGAGTTCGCCGACACCCGGCCGGTGGTGTTCCGCAGCGAGGCCTTCGGCGAGGACATCGCCCACCTGAGCCTGTGAGCGGTGCGCGATGAACACCACGCCGACCGCCACCGAATGGATCACCGCGGTGCTGAGCGGCGCGAACCGTGCCGGCATTGCGCCGCCGGACCGATATGATCCGCCGCGAACCCCCCGCGACATACCGCAACGAGGCATCTTCCCCATGGCGTCCGGCGTGCAAGCCGCCACCCCTGTCGTGCTGGTCGTCGACGACGAGCCGGAGATCCGCTCGCTGCTGAGCGAGTACTTCGGCCGCCACGGCCTGGTCGTGCGCACCGCGCAGGATGCGGCACAGGCGCGCGAGATGCTCGCCGAATCGCTGCCCGACCTGGCCATCCTCGACGTCAACATGCCCGGCGAGAACGGCCTGTCGCTCGCGCGCTGGCTGCGCGAGCGCCACCCGCACATGGGGCTGGTGATGCTGACCACCGCCGGCGAATCGGTCGACCGCATCGTCGGCCTGGAGCTCGGTGCCGACGACTACGTGCCCAAGCCGTTCGAGATGCGCGAGTTGCTGGCGCGCATCCGCGCGGTGCTGCGCCGCGTGGCGCTCGCCACGCTGGCACCGCAGGTGGCGGCGGCCGCCTCGCAGCCGACGCCGAGCAAGCGCGTGCGCTTCGGCACCTGCGAGCTCGACCTCGACCAGCGCCGGCTGTTCGCGCTCGACGACAGCCGCGAGGTCGAGATCAGCGCTGCCGAGTTCGACCTGCTGTCGCTGTTCGCCCGCCACCCGAACCGGCCGCTGAGCCGCGACCAGATCATGGAGCAGGCGCACAACCGCGGCTGGGACGTGTTCGACCGCTCGATCGACCTGCGCGTGATGCGGCTGCGCCGCAAGATCGAATCCAACCCCGACAAGCCGGAAGTGCTGAAGACCGTTCGCAACGTGGGCTACGTCTTCGTGCCCCACGTCGCGGACGCATGACCGGACTCCAGCGCGAGTTCAGCTGGACCGGCCGCCTGCGATGGGGCGAGCGCCCCGAAGCCGCGGACGGTGCGGCGCTGGACCCGGCGCTGATGAGCTCGCTGCTCGACCACATCACCGCGCGCGTCGCGGTGATCGACCGTGCGCACCGCTACCGCTACGCGAACGGCGAGGCGGCCGGCTTCTTCGGGCTGACACCGAAGCAGATCACCGGCCGGCACCTGGCCGACGTGATCGGCCGCGCGTCGTACGAGGGCTACCTGCCGTGGACCGAGCGCCTGTTCGGCGGCGAATCGCTGCGCTGGCAGGGCTGGGTCGAGTACCCGGTGCGCGGCCGGCGCTTCGTCCAGGAGACGATGGTGCCGTACGGCCCGCCCGGCGAGCCGGTGCAGGCGATCGTCGTGTTCGGGCGCGACCACACCGAGCTGAAGCTGCACGAGGAGGCGCTGGCGCAACAGGTCGAGCAGCTGCGCGCCAGCGAGGCGCTGAAGTCGGCGATCGTCGACCAYGCGCTSGCSGCGCTGATCTCCACCGACGSSSAGGGCYGCATCGTCGAGTTCAACCCGTCGGCCGAGGCGATSTTCGGMCGCMSGCGCGCCGACGTGCTGGGCCGGCGCGTCAGCGAGGTCGCGATGCCCGAGCGCTACCGGGCCGCGCACGATGCCGGCATGGCGCGGCTCGCGGCCGGCGGCGCGCCGCGCGTGCTGGGCCGGCGCATGGAGCTGTTCGGGCTGCGCGCCGACGGCCGCGAGTTTCCGATCGAGATGGTGCTGTGG
>NZ_JBFUGN010000179.1:0-8662 GCF_056402895.1 Rhizobacter sp. P3_B12
GACGTGGCGCAGCCGCTGCCAGCGCGAGAGGCCCAGCGCATGCGCCGCCTCCAGCTGGCCGCGCGGCACCGCCTGCAGCCCGCCGCGGAAGATCTCGGCCAGGTAGGCGGCGCCGAACAGCGTCAGGCAGGCCGCGATGCGCAGCATCGGATCGAGCCGCCACGCCGGCGGCAGCAGCAAGGGCAGCACGAAGGCGCCGAAGAACAGCAGCGTGATCAGCGGCACGCCGCGCACCGCCTCGATGTACGCGCCGCACAGCCAGCGCAGCAGCGGCAGCGTCGAGCGCCGGCCGAGCGCCAGCGCGATGCCTAGCGGCACGCCCAGCAGGCAGCCGGTGACGGCCAGCAGCAGCGTCAGCGGCAGCCCGCCCCACAGGTCGCTGCCGACCGGCGCGAGCCCGGCCACGCCGCCGGCCATCAGCACGCCGAACAGCAGCAGCGCACCGGCCAGCAGCGCCACGCCGACGCGACCGAACAGCCGCGGGTGTGCCGCGCCGCACACGCCGATCAGCAGCACCGCGCTGCCGAGCACCGGCCGCCACTGCTCGCCGGGCGGGAAGCGGCCCAGCAGCACCAGTCGCGCCTTCTCGGCGACGACACCCCAGCAGGCGCCTGCCGCTGCACGGCAGGCTTCGGGATCGGGCTGCACGACGGCGTCGATCACGCCCCAGCGCAGCAGGCGCCACGCGGCCCAGCCGAGCGCCAGCAGCAGCGCGCTCGACACCAGCGACGACGGCAGGTCGGCGAACAACATGGCGCGCAACCGCTGCAGCGCGGGCTGCGGTGCCGGCGGGCGATCAAGATCGAAGGTAGCGCCCATCTCAACGCTCCTTCACTTGCACCGCGGCATTCACCGCGCCCATCGCGAGCGCGATCACCAGGTTCAGCAGCAGGTAGACGCTCGCGATGATCGCGATGCACTCGATCGCCTGGCCGTTCTGGTTCAGCGAGGTGGTCGCGACCGAGACCAGGTCGGGGTAGCCGATCGCGACCGCCAGCGACGAGTTCTTGACCGTGTTCATCACCAGGCTCGCGAAGGGCGGCACGATCACCCGCAGCGCCTGCGGCACGATCACGCGGCGCAGCGCCTGCGCGCGCGTCAGGCCGAGTGCCTGCGCGGCTTCCCACTGGCCGCGCGGCACCGCCTGCAGGCCGGCGCGCACGATCTCGGCCCCATAGGCGCCGGCATACACCGTCAACGCACCGACCAGCGCGAGCCACTCGGGGCTCAGCGTCGCGCCGCCGGTGACGCCGAAGCTGCCGAGCACCGGCCGGTCCCAGCTGCCGGGCTGCAGCAGCCACAGCGCGGCGATCAGCACCGGCGCAAGAGGCCACGCCGCGGCGCGCCGGCCGAGCAGGCGCCAGGTGGTCCACGGCAGCAGCAGGCTCAGCGCCAGCAGGCCGGCGGCCATCAGCGCATCGAGCTGCGGCACCGCGACCGCGAGCCCGCCCTTGCTGAGGAAGACGAGGTCGCTCCACTGCATCGGCGATTCGGGCGCCGGCAGCAGCATCGTCAGCGCGAAGTACCACAGCAGCACCTGCACCAGCAGCGGCACGTTGCGCACCAGGTCGACATACGCGATCGCGCTCCAGCGCAGCAGCGCGTGGCGGCTCAGCTGCGCGATGCCGACCGCGAAGCCGAGCACGCTGACCAGCAGCACCGCCGGCAGCGCGGCGCGCAGCGTGTTGGCGATGCCGGCGGCGAACGCGCGGGCATAGGTGTCGCCGGCGTCGTACGGGATCAGGCCTTCGGAGATCGCGAAGCCGGCGCTGTCGTCGAGGAAGCCGAAGCCCGATGCGACATGCCGCGCCGCGAGGTTCTGCGCGGCGTTGTGGGCCAGCCAGCCGCCGAGGGCGAGCACTGCGAGCAGCGCGATGAACTGCGGCAACAGCACGCGCCAGCGCAGCGGCGGGCGCGGCGGCGCATCCACGGCGACTTCCGCGATGACATCAGGGACGGCCACGAGCGGTCCGAGGGGTGGGAATGCAGCGGACATGGCCACCTCAGCGCAGCGGCGGCGACATCAGCAGGCCGCCTTGCGTCCACAGGCCGTTGCGCCCGCGCGGCAGCTTGACGGACGAGCGCGCGCCGAGGTTGCGCTCGAAGCTCTCGCCGAAGTTGCCGACCTGCTTGACGATGCGGTAGCTCCACTCCTTGTCGAGCCCGAGGAAGCGGCCGAGGTCGTCGCCGCTGCCGGCGAAACGGCGGATCGCCGGGTCGCTGCTGCCGGACTTGAGGCCGTCGATGTTGGCCGACGTGATCGCGAGCTCCTCGGCCTCGATCATCGCGTTGAGCGTCCACTTGGCGATCGCGAACCATTCGTCGTCGCCGCGCCGCACCGCGGGCCCGACCGGCTCCTTCGAGACCAGCTCGGGCAGGATCACGTAGTCGTCGGGGTTCTTCAGGTGCGTGGCCTTCAGCACCGCGAGCGCGCCGCTGTCACCGGTGAAGGCCTGGCAGCGGCCGCTCGCGAAGGCCTGCTGCGCCGCCTCGGCCTGGTCGAACACGACCGCCTTGTACGGCAGCTTGTGGGCGCGGAAGTAGTCGGCGAGGTTCTTCTCGGTGGTGGTGCCGGCGTCGACGCAGATGGTGGCGCCGCCGAGCTGCTTCACGCTCGCGAGGCCCGGCTTCTTCTTCGCGATGAAGGCCTGGCCGTCGTAGAAGTTGATGCCGACCCACGCGAGGCCGAGCGAGGCATCGCGCGTGAAGGTCCAGGTGGTGTTGCGCGACAGCACGTCGATCTCGCCGCTCTGCAGCGCGGTGATGCGCGTCTGGCCGCTGGTCGGCACGTATTTCACCTTCTCGGCGTCGCCCAGCACCGCGGCCGCGAGGGCCCGGCAGTAGTCGACGTCGAGCCCGCTCCACTTGCCGCTGCCATCGGCCAGCGCGAAGCCGGCGCGGCCGGTGTGCACGCCGCAGGTGACGACGCCCTTCTGCTTGATGCCGTCGAGCACCTTGCCGGCGTGCGCCGCGAACGGCAGCATGGCGGCCGCGGCGCTCAACGCGCAGCGCAAGGCCAGGGACACGATCGGGGCGGCGTACTGCTTCATATCTCGTCCTTGTTGCGGAAATGGGCGGATTGACCGGGAAACTGCGCGTCGGTGGTGAGGTGCGACAGCACCGACTCGGACAGCTCGCGCGCGATGCGCAGGCCGTCGGGGTTGAGCCGCATCACCGCGGCGACCAGGGCCTCCATCACCGCCAGCGCGCCGAGCGCGGAGCTCGGCAGCACCGCGTGCTGCGCGGGCGCGAGCAGCAGCGTGTCGGCCATCGTCGCGAGCGGGGCGGTGGGTGAATCGGTGATCGCGATGACGTGGGCGCCGCGCTTGCGGGCGAACTCGGCCAGGCGCACGGTGGCGATCGAATAGCGCGGCAGCGAGATCGCGATCAGCAGGTCGCTGTCGCTGCAGCGCGCGAGGCGGCGCGCCGCGACCTCGGTGCCGCCGCTGCCGGCGATCGCCCAGACCTGCGGCAGGTAGGGCATCAGCACGTGCGCGCCATAGCCGGCGACGAAGCTGCTGGTGCCGAGACCCAGCAACCAGACGTTGCGCGCCTTCAGCAGGCGACCGGCGGCGCGCTGGATCTGCGGCACGCTGCCAGCCTGCGTGAGGGCTTCGCCGTCGATGGGGGCATCACCGCTCTTCGTCCTGCCGGCCTGGCCTGCCTTGGGTGCGCGGCCGGTGGCGCCGCTGCGCGCGCCATCGAGCTTGCGCACCGGATCGACCACCGATTCGAGCTCGCGGCCGAGCAGGCTCTTCAGGTGCGCGAAGCCCTCGAAGCCGGCCGCGACCGAGAAGCGGTTGATCGCGGCGACCGAGGTGCCGGTGAGCGAGGCGATCTCGTCGGCGCTGCACGACAGCGTCTGGATCGGGTGCGCCGCCATCCAGTGGCCGACCCGCGCGAGCGATGGCGAGGCCTCCTGCGCGGCGGCGGCGATGCGCTGCTGAGCGGAAGCTCCTGAGGGCGGTGACGACGGCATGAATGAATGATGACATTCAATAAGTCATTTGTAAATCGTTTCATTCACTCAGGATTTTCCCGGAATCGCGGTCCCAAAAGGAAACCGGGAGACAGTGCAGAAGCACTGTCCCCCGATTCTTGGAGCAGACGATATGAAGTTGTCCGAGCGGTGCGGCCCGGGTCTGGCGGCTGCTTACGCGGCCATCAGAACCTCGGCAGCCCTCCTGTACAGCGCACTCGGGTTGTCACCGAAGCTCGCAAGCCCGATGGTGTGACCCGACTCGAGCCAGCCCCAGAGGTAGGCGATGATGCCGCCCTTCTCCGGAGAGAACTCCAGTCCGTGCTCCTCCAGCCGACGGAACACCTGCTCCGGCGACAGGCTCGGATTCACGGGCGTCTCCCTGATGAGGTAGACGCTCGGGAAGTTGAACCTGCGCCGCAGGTACTCCGGGACGGAGGATCCGTTGACGCGGAGATTGAACTCCGACACCAGTGCCGTCGTGTTGCCACGCAGGTCACCGCCGGCGAAGCCTCGCAGCCCCGCCTTGTGAAGCACGTCCATCATCGGGTGAGTCACCGGCCCGAAGTCGCGCGAAGACGACTCGTTGCCGGCGTGGTGCCCGTTGAGGACGACCTGCACCGTGGTGCCGAGGAAGTGAACTCCCTCGTCGTCGAGGTAGTACTGGTTGGAGTAGTCGTCTCCAGGCACGTGCCGCTGCACCTGAACGACCCGACCGCGCCGCACGAAACGCTGTGCGGCGCGGCGGAGATCGGCGCCCTTGAACGGGCCCTTGACGTTGACTCCGCCGGTCGTCTCGAACGCGTCCTTCACCCAGCCCTTGCCGAAATCGTCGGGAAGGACGATCGACTGGCCGGGATTGAACACGAGCGTCTTGGGCGCGAAGCCCCAGAAGCCGTGGCGCTCCATGAAGCCGGGGAAAGCCGACTTCAGCGAAGCACTTTCGAGAGCGTCCTGCCAGTCGGTCGCCCAGGACTCGTTCTCGATGTCCAGAGGAGCGAACTCCTCGTCGAACATGCAGGGAACGTAGAGCTCGTTGCGACGCATGCTCAGCGGGTTCTGGTGCCACTCGACCTGGGTCGTCGGCGCCAGTCCGCAGCGCAGCAGGTGGTCGGAAGCCGGCCGGAAGGCCCGCTTCAGCGACTCGTGGAGCTGGATCCGGTCGCCGTCCTCGGAAATCGCGAGGAACTGGGTTCCGCCGCGCTCCGATCGGGCCTTGTCACTGCTGACGAAGGCCTGGTGGAGGTTTCCGTTGAACAGCGCTTTCGCTCCGTCCATGATTCCTTCTTTCTCGTCCGGGGAAGCGGCGCAGTCCCAGGGGGACCTGCCTCTTCCCTTGCCGACCCGATTTGAGCCTGCAGTCGGGGTATAGGGCAGGTCGAGGGACTGTCAAGAGCACATGCGCAAGGCGCGCCCAAAAGGAAGAAGCGCCGGTCGATCAAGCAGCGAGAGCTGCAAGACCGAACCGACGCTTCCGGGGTCGCGATGCGGCGCGCCAGATGGAGACCACCCGGCGCGACCGCATCGCATCCGATTCAAGCCGACGCGCTACTGCACGCCGGAGCCTTCATCGGGATTCTTCTTGGTGGTCGTGAGCAACCAGCCGACCCACATCGCCACCGGAACGAGCAGCAGAGCCTTGATCTGCACCGGACCGGGAACCACGTGGAACAGCCAGGCGTCCAGCAAGGTGCCGAACAACACCTGGAAGCCGCGCAGCGAACCGAGCCGCGCGACGGTGAGTCCGGTGCCTTCGCTGGTGACGTAGGCGAGTTGCATGGCGAGTTGCTGGAGCAGCGAGAACGCCGCCACGCCGAGCAGCAAGGCCACCGCCAGCGCCGAGGTCGGAACGGCTGCCCGCTCCAGCGACACCACCGGCGCCGCCGTGAACCACAGCGGAACCGCCAGCACCGCTGCCGGACCGTTCTGCCACAGCGCCTGCGTGAGCTTGCTCTCCTTGCGCGGCGTGACCGGTGCGAGGCCAGCGGCCTCGCGACGATCGTTCAGCGCCCTTGCCGCTGCCGCATCCTTCTTCGACACGTCATCGGTCAGGTAGTGCAGCAAGGTCGTGAACAACCCGCTGCCCAGCATGAACGCGATGCCGTGCCAGACCGAGCCGCTGGCCTTCGGGGCTTCCGAAAACAGCAGGCTGGCGGAGACGGTGTAGATCATCGGAGCGACCAACGCCGACGCATTGATCCGCTCGTGCTTGCCGAACCGGGACAGAACCCAGCCGACCAGCAACGTCCAGACCTGTACGACAGCCATCGATACCGACGACTGAAGCTGCCCCGCCATCTCGACGGACGCGAACAGGATGCAGGTCGTCTGACCGCTCTGCGTGATCGCCTGCCCCGCCCGGTTGAACAGGTAGTGCGGGCGGAACACATCCAGCGAGCGCTGCCGCCATGCCCTGACCGCGGCGACGACCAGCACCGCCAGGAACACGCCCTGGAAGCGCACGGCCAGCACCGTCGAATCGTTGGCGAGCGACAGCACGCCGATCGCGCGGCTCGATGTCTGCACGGCTTGGACACCCGCGCAGTACATCAGGAAGAACACCACCGCGATCAACACCTTGCCAGGCAGTCCTCTCAAGACTGCCACCTCCTTCTTGTCGTGCGAACCGGTTGCCCGGAACGCAGATCCCGCTCGATGTGCGGTCACATCCGCAAATGAAGCGTGCGGAACGCCTGCTGGGCTTAGGGCAGCCGGCCCGGTTGTCAAGAGCGCGGGCCGGCCCGGCACTTGYACTGCTGCAGCTCCCCACACGAGGCCCGACCCCATGAGCAACGACTCCACCTCCCCCGCCCCGCGGCGCGACGCGATGCGCTGGGTCCCCGTCCCCGAAGAGCTTTTCCAGGCCACGCTGAAGGTCCGCGTGCAGGTTCAGAAACAGCTGCAGATGCGCCCCGATCTCTCGGTGGTGATCGGCGCGATGCTGGCGCGCGCACTCGAGACCGAAGGACTCGCCGACGCGGTGGCGCGCCATGCGGTGGCGCAGCTGCAGCGCAGCGTCGAAGCCGCGGTCGAGCCATGAAACGGCTGGCCAGCGATGTGCGGCACGGCGCACGCGCGACGGCACCGAGCGCGGCGTGCCGCACAGCGCCGCATCGCGCTGCCCGGTGTCGCGGCCTTCGGCGCGGTGGCACGGCCATTGCGCAATGCAACCGCCACTGCCAGGAGTGCCCATGAAGATTCCGCTGCGCTTCCACCCGCTCGCGCGCTCGCCGCAACTCACCGCGCTGCTGCGCTGGTGCCTGCTCGGCGCGGTGTGCGCGCTGCTGCTGCTCGCGATGCTGCCGCAGCCGGTGCTGGCCGCCGGTGCGCCGCCCGGGGCCGCCTACCGGTTGAAGGTCGGCACGCTGGTGGAGTTCGATCCGCGCAGCGGCACCGTCGGCGACGCGATCAAGTCGCTGCTGGAGCCGGTGCAGTACCGCATCACCTACCGCACCGTCGACCCGGTCGACAGCGCCGCAGTGCTGCAACGCCGCATCCCCGCCATCGCCGCGCATGCCGGCGTGATGAGCATCGAGCAGGCGCTGCTGCTGCTGATCGGCGAGGACAACCGGCTGGTCGTCGACCACGTGAACCGGCTGGTCGCGGTGGAACGGCTGCCCGATGACGCGAAGGAGACGCGATGAGACCCCTGTTCACCCGCTGCCTGGTGCTGCTGCTGCCCTGCCTGCTCGCGGCCTGTGCCGCGACGCCGCCGAACGGCGGCCGATCCGCCTCGAACCCGCGCATCGTCGAGCGCGACCTGGGTGGCGACGCGCTCACCTCCGCCGATGAGCGCAAGCCCGCCACCGCGCGCTGAGCCGCCGGAGCCGTCGGCGCGCCGCGATGCCGCGCTGCCGACGCTGATGACGCTCTACATGCGCGAGGTGCGCCGCTTCGCGCGGCTGCTGCCGCAGCACGAATCCGAGCTGCTGGCCGGCATCGACCGGGGCGATGCGCAGGCGCGCGACGCGCTGATCTGCCACCACCTCGGCTTCGTGATCGCGATGGCGCGCGGCTTCTCGAACCGCGGGCTGGAGCTGCTCGACCTGATTGAGGAAGGCAACGTCGGCATGCTGGTCGCGCTGCAGAAGTTCGAGACCGCGCGCGGGCTGCGCTTCTCGACCTATGCCGGCTTCTGGATCCGCCACCACCTGCAGACCGCGCTCGCGATGCAGGTGCCGATCGTGCGGCCGCCGCTGCGGCTGCAGATGTCGCACGACGCGGCGCCGGTCACGCCGGTGCCGATGGACGACGAGGACGTCGAGCAGCAGCTGTCGGACGCCGGCTTCCGCGAACGCGACGTGGCCGACGAAGTGGCCGAGCAGCGCGATGCGCCGCGCGTGGCCGAGCTGCTGCGCGCGCACGTGGCGCAACTGCCGGCACGCCAGCGCGACATCATCGTCGCGCGCTTCGGGCTCGATGGCGGCGATGAATGCACGCTGCAGCAGCTGAGCAGCGAACGCGGGGTGACGCGCGAGCGGATCCGGCAGCTGCAGGTGTCGGCGCTGCTGACGCTGCGCGAGGCGCTGGRGAGCGCGGGGGTCACGAGGGATGTCGCGTTGGCCTGACGCCAGCAGCCGTTCGGCCTGAGCTTGTCGCAGGCCATGCGCGCTTCGGACAAAACCCTTCGACGGACGGGCCCTCGACAAGCTCGGTCCCTGCTCAGGGCGAACGGTTCTCTCC
>NZ_JBFUGN010000180.1:0-8653 GCF_056402895.1 Rhizobacter sp. P3_B12
CTGCGCTGCTTGGCCCGCTGGCCGTGTACCGGATCGACCGGCTGGCCGGCACGCATCTGCGCGATCACGGTGCGCTGCCCGGGGATGATCCAGAAGAACACGTTGGCGCTCATCGCCGTCGCCATCATCGCGCCGACCAGCAGGAAGGCCGCCCGGCCTGCGAACAGCTGGCACGCGAGCCAGGCACCGGCCACGACCACCACCGCGACCACCGCGCCGACGATGCGGTCGCCGTGGGCACCGCGGCCGAATGCGCGGCAGATGCCGTCGTAGACGAGCCAGAACACCGCGAGGAAGGCCAGCGCCGCTGCGATCGCGCCGGCCGGCGACCACGCATGCACCCGTTGGTCGATCAGGAAGGTGCTCGCCTGCCACAGGTACAGCACCGTGAACAGCGCGAAGCCGGTCAGCCAGGTGGAGTAGCTCTCCCAGTAGAACCAGTGCAGGTGCGCCGGCAGCGACTTCGGCGCCACCATGTACTTCTGCGGGTTGTAGAAGCCGCCGCCGTGCACCGCCCACAGCTCGCCGTCGACGCCCTTGTCCTTCAGGTCGGCGGCCTCGGGCCTGAGCAGGCTGTTGTCGAGGAAGACGAAGTAGAACGACGAGCCGATCCACGCGATCGCGACGACCACATGGGCCCAGCGCAGCAGCAGGTTGAGCCAGTCCAGCACATAGGCTTCCATGCGCGTCAGCTGCCGCGGTAGGTGGAATAGGCCCAGGGGCTCGCGAGCAGCGGCACGTGGTAGTGGGCGCCGGTGTCGGCCAGGCCGAAGTCGAGCGGCACGCTGTCGAGGAAGGGCGGGTCGGGCAATGCGACGCCGCGGGCGCGGAAGTAGTCGGCCAGCTCGAACACCAGCCGGTAGCGGCCGGGCACGAAATCGGCGCCCTCCAGCAGCGGCCCGCCGGCGCGGCCGTCGGCATCGAGCTGCACGCTGCGAAGCAACTGAGGGGCAGTGCCGGCCAGGCGATAGAGCCGCACCGCCATGCCGGCAGCAGGGCACCCGTTCATCGTGTCGAGCACGTGCGTCGTCAGTTTTCCCATGGTGGGGAAAGTGTATACACTTTGCCTTCGAGAGCCAACCGAGCCGCCCGCTCCATGCCCCGCGCCGCCAGCCCCAAGTCGACCCCGCTGAAGCAGATCCGCCCGGCCCGGCGGCGTGCCGGCGCGGCCGATGGCGGCAGCGCGCAGCACATCGGCACCACGCAGCGCATCGTCGACGCCATCACCACCGCGATCGTCGAGCGCCGGCTGATGCCCGGCACCAAGCTCGCCGAGCAGAAGATCGCCGATCTCTTCAAGGTCTCGCGCACGCTGGTGCGCCAGGCACTGAACCAGCTGAGCCGCGACAAGCTGATCACGCTCGAGCCGGCACGCGGCGCGCGCGTCGCGATGCCGAGCGTCGACGAGGCGCGCCAGGTGTTCGAGGTGCGCCACATGATCGAGGCCGCGCTGGTGCGCCGCGCCGCCGGCGAGCTCGATGCGGCGCAGCTGGYCGCGTTGCGCACCCACCTGGCCGCCGAGCAGGAGGCCGTGCTGCGCACCGACGTCACCGGCCGCACGCGGCTGCTGGCCGATTTCCACGTCGTGCTCGCGCGCATGCTCGGCAACGAGGTGCTGGCCGAGCTGCTGGCCGACCTGGTGTCGCGCTCGTCGCTGATCTCGCTGATGTACCAGTCGGCGCATTCGGCCGAGCATTCCTTCGAGGAGCACGTGGCCATCGTCGACGCGCTGGAGCGGCGCGACGCGCGGGCCGCGGTGCGACTGATGCAGGCCCACCTGCGCAGCGTCGAGCGCAACCTGCGGCTCGCTCCGCGTGTCCAGCCCTTGTCCGACCTCGCCGGCGCGCCGCCGGCCCACGCCACCGCCTGAACGCCATGCCACCACCCACCTACCCCCGCGACCTCGTCGGCTACGGCGAGCACCCTCCGCATGCCGAGTGGCCGGGCAGCGCCCGCATCGCGGTGCAGTTCGTGCTGAACTACGAAGAGGGCGGCGAGAACAGCGTGCTGCACGGCGACGCCGGCAGCGAGCAGTTCCTGTCGGAGATGTTCAACCCGGCCGCCTACCCGGCGCGCCACCTGTCGATGGAGTCGATCTACGAGTACGGCTCGCGCGTCGGCGTGTGGCGGCTGCTGCGCGAGTTCGAGCGGCGCGGCCTGCCGCTCACGGTGTTCGGCGTCTCGATGGCGTTGGAGCGCCACCCCGAGCTCACGCAGGCCTTCGTCGAGCTCGACCACGAGATCGCCTGCCACGGCTGGCGCTGGATCCACTACCAGCAGATGGACGAGGCCGCCGAGCGCCAGCACATGGACATCGGCATGGACATCATCCACAAGCTGACCGGCGAGCGCGCGTTCGGCTGGTACACCGGCCGCGACAGCCCGAACACCCGCCGGCTGGTGGCCGACTACGGCGGCTTCGAGTACGACAGCGACCACTACGGCGACGACCTGCCGTTCTGGCTGCAGGTGCGCAAGACCGACGGCAGCCTCGCGCCGCACCTGGTGGTGCCGTACACGCTCGACACCAACGACATGCGCTTCTCGCTGCCGCAGGGCTTCGCGACCGGCGACGATTTCTTCACCTACCTGCGCGACAGCTTCGACGTGCTGTACGCCGAGGGCGACGAATCGCCGCGCATGCTGAGCATCGGCATGCACTGCCGGCTGCTCGGGCGGCCGGGGCGCTTTCGGGCGCTGCAGCGCTTCCTCGACCACGTGGAGGCGCACGACCGGGTGTGGGTGTGCCGCCGCGTCGACATCGCGCGCCACTGGAAGCGCGTGCATCCGTTCAACCCCGACAACGCCTGGGTGTGGAAATGAGCGTCAGCCTGCAGCAACTGAATGAAGCGACGGTGGAGGGCTTCGTCGCGCTGCTCGAGGGCACCTACGAGCATTCACCGTGGATCGCCGAGCGCGCGTTCGCCGCGGCGCCGTTCGCGAGCCTGGCGCAGCTGCGCCAGGCGCTGGTGCAGGTGGTGCGCGATGCGCCGCGCGACGAGCAGCTCGCGCTGGTGCGCGCCCACCCCGAATTGGCCGGCAAGGCGCGGGTTGCGTTGACCAGCGAATCGGCCAGCGAGCAATCGGTATCGGGCCTCACGCAGTGTTCCGAGTCTGAGTACGCACGGCTGCAGGCGCTGAACGCCGCCTACCGCGAGCGCTTCGGCTGGCCGTTCATCCTCGCGGTGCGCGGGCCACGTGGCACCGGACTCACGCGCGCGCAGATCATCGAAACCTTCGCGCGCCGCGTCGACGGCCCGGCCGATGTCGAGCTGGCCGAATGCCTGCGCCAGATCCACCGCATCGCCGAGCTGCGCCTGGACGACAAGTTCGGCAGCGAGCCGACGCTCGGCCACCAGGTGTGGGACTGCGCCGAGCTGCTCGCGCAGCACAGCGACCCCGGCTACGCCGAGCAGGGCCAGCTCACCGTCACCTACCTGACCGATGCGCACCTGGCCTGCCAGCGCCAGCTGGTGCGCTGGATGCAGGACTGCGGTTTCGACGAGGTGTCGGTCGATGCGGTCGGCAACGTGGTCGGTGTCCATCACGGCAGCGATCGCGCCGCGCCGCGCCTGCTGACGGGCTCGCACTACGACACCGTGCGCAACGGCGGCAAGTACGACGGCCGGCTCGGCATCTTCGTGCCGATGGTCTGCGTGCGCGAGCTGCAGCGCGCCGGCCGGCGCCTGCGGCACGGCATCGAGGTGGTCGGCTTCGCGGAGGAAGAAGGCCAGCGCTACAAGGCCACCTTCCTCGGCTCAGGGGCGCTGATCGGGCAGTTCGACGGGCGCTGGCTCGACCAGCAGGATGCCGACGGCATCGCGATGCGCGACGCGATGCACGCCGCCGGCCTCGACCCCGCGGAGATCCCTGCGCTGCAGCGCGACCCGTCGCGCTACCTCGGCTTCGTCGAGGTCCACATCGAGCAGGGGCCGGTGCTCAACGAGCTCGACCTGCCGCTGGGCGTCGTCACGTCGATCAACGGCAGCGTGCGCTACCTGGGCGAGGTGATCGGCCTGGCCAGCCACGCCGGCACGACGCCGATGGACCGGCGCCGCGATGCCGCGACCGCGGTGGCCGAGCTGGCGCTGTATGTTGAAAAGCGCGCCGCGGCGCAGCCGCACCTGGTCGGCACGGTGGGCATGTTGACGGTGCCGAACGGCTCGATCAACGTCGTGCCGGGCCGCTGCCGCTTCAGCCTCGACCTGCGCGCCACCACCGACGAGGCGCGTGATGCGCTGGCGCGCGACGTGGTGGCCGAACTCGAGCGGATCTGCGGGCGGCGTGGCTTGCAGCACACGCTCGAAGAGACGCTGCGCGCCAGCGCCGCGCCGAGCGATGCCGCGTGGCAGGCCCGCTGGGAGCGCGCGGTCGAGGCCGGGGGCGTGCAGGTGCACCGCATGCCCAGCGGCGCCGGCCACGACGCGATGAAGCTGCACGAGGTGATGCCGCAGGCGATGCTGTTCGTGCGCGGCGGCAACTCCGGCATCAGCCACAACCCGCTGGAAACCATCACCACCCACGACGCACAGCTGTGCGTCGAAGCCTTCCAGCACCTGCTGGATCACCTGGAGACGACATGAGCGACGACCACTTCGCGCGCCTCGATGCGTGGATCGACGCGCATTTCGATGAACAGACCCGCTTCCTGCAGGCGCTGGTGCAGGTGCCCACCGACACGCCGCCGGGCAACAACGCGCCGCATGCCGAGCGCACGGCGGCCTTGCTGCAGGGCTTCGGCTTCGAGGCCGAACGGCACGTGGTGCCGGGCGACGAGGTGCGCGCGGCCGGCCTGGAGAGCATCACCAACCTGATCGTGCGCCGCCGCTACGGTGAAGGTGGCGAGGGCCCGACCATCGCGCTGAACGCGCACGGCGACGTGGTGCCGCCGGGCGAGGGCTGGGCGCACGGCCCCTACAGCGGCGACATCGAAGACGGCAAGCTCTATGGCCGCGCGGCCGCCGTCAGCAAGAGCGATTTCTCGACCTACACCTTCGCGGTGCGGGCGCTCGAGGCGCTGGGCGTGCCGCTGCAGGGCGGCATCGAGCTGCACTTCACCTACGACGAGGAGTTCGGCGGCGAACTCGGCCCCGGCTGGCTGCTGAAGCATGGCCTCACGAAGCCCGACCTGCTGATCGCCGCCGGCTTCAGCTACCAGGTGGTGACGGCGCACAACGGCTGCCTGCAGATGGAGGTGACGGTGCACGGCCGGATGGCGCATGCGGCGATTCCCGACACCGGCATCGATGCGCTGCAGGGCGCGGTTGCGCTGCTGAACGCGCTGTATGCGCAGAACGCGCTGTACCGGCAGGTCACGTCGAAGGTGCCGGGCATCCGCCACCCGTACCTCAACGTGGGGCGCATCGAGGGCGGCACCAACACCAACGTGGTGCCGGGCAAGGTGGTGCTGAAGCTCGACCGCCGGATGATCCCGGAAGAGAACCCGGTCGAGGTCGAGGCCGCGCTGCGCCAGGTGATCGCCGAGGCGGCGGCGCAGGTGCCGGGCATCACGGTCGAGATCCGCCGGCTGCTGCTGGCGCACGCGCTGCAGCCGCTGCCGGGCAACCGGCCGCTGGTCGAGGCGCTGCAGCGGCATGGCGAGGCGGTGTTCGGCGAAGCCATTCCCACCTCGGGCTCGCCGCTGTACACCGACGTGCGGCTCTACAGCGAGCGCGGCATCCCGGCGGTGATCTACGGTGCCGGGCCGCGCACGGTGTTCGAGAGCAACGCGAAGCGGGCCGACGAGCATGTGGTGCTCGACGACCTGCGGCGTGCCACGAAGGTGGTGGCGCGCGCCTTGCATGACCTGCTGACGGGCCGGCAGGCCTGATCCACCGGAGACCTCGGATGTTCGTTCGCACGCTGGCCCTTGCCCTCGTCTTCATCGCACAGGGCGCACTCGCCCAGGACACCCCCATCAAGTTCCAGCTCGACTGGCGCTTCGAAGGCCCGGCGGCGATGTTCCTGGTGCCGGCCGCGAAGGGGTATTTCAAGGCCGAGAAGCTCGACGTGACGATCGACGCCGGCAACGGCTCCGGCGGCGCCGTCACGCGGGTCGCGTCGGGGGCCTACGAGATGGGCTTCGCCGACCTCGCGGCGCTGATGGAGTTCCACGCCAACAACCCGACCGCGCCGGACAAGCCGGTCGCGGTGATGATGGTCTACAACAACACGCCGGCCGCGGTGCTGGCGCTGAAGAAGTCCGGCATCCGGGCGCCGGCCGACCTGAACGGCAGGAAGCTCGGCGCGCCGGTGTTCGATGCCGGCCGCAAGGCCTGGCCGATCTTCGCGAAGGCCAACGGCATCGGCAACGTCGCGTGGACCGCGATGGACCCGCCGCTGCGCGAGACGATGCTGGTGCGCGGCGACATCGACGCGATCACCGGCTTCTCGTTCACCTCGCTGCTGAACCTGGAGGCGCGCGGCGTGAAGGCCGACGAGGTCGTCGTGCTGCCCTACCCGCAGTTCGGCGTGAAGCTGTACGGCAACGCGGTCATCGTGTCGCAGGCGTTCCTGAAGAAGAACCCGGAGGCGGTGAAGGCCTTCCTGCGCGCGTTCGCGAAAGGCATGAAGGACGTGGTGGCCGACCCGGCCGCGGCGGTCGCCACCGTGAAGGCGCGCGACGGCATCGTCAACGAGGCGCTGGAGTTGCGGCGCCTGAAGCTCGCACTCGATGCGACGGTGCTCACCGCCGATGCGCGGGCCGAAGGCTTCGGCGCGGTGCTGGCGCCGCGGCTGAGCCTGATGGCCAGCCAGGTGTCGGACGCGTTCGGCACCAAGGAGCGCGTGAACCCGGCGGCGGTCTGGGCCGACGGCTACCTGCCCGACGCGGCCGCGCGCAACCTGTTCGCGGTGGTCCGGAAGTAGTGCATGTCAGGGCACCGTGGCCGACACCTGGAACATCAGCGCCGAGTTGCCGAGCACGTTGACCTGGGTCGACAGCGCCGGCGTCAGCTGCCAGCCGACCGTCAGCACCAGCCCGGGCGAGAAGCCCTTGTAGTTCAGCGGCACCTTGTCGTCGAACGGCGCCTTGTAGCCGTAGATCAGGCCGGCGGTCCATTGCGCGTAGAGCCGGTTCCAGTCGCTGAAGTCGGTCAGGCGCTGGCCGACGTAGGCATAGGCGCTGGGCTGGCCGAACGAGTTGCTGAAGTACGTGAAGCCCGAGACCACGCCGTTCGGCCGCTCGCGTTCGATGCCGACCATCCACACGTAGCGGTGGTCCGGATCGCGCGAGTAGTGGTACGTGAACGGCGCGTACATCAGGCGCCAGACATCGTCGGCAGGTGGTGCGGCTACAGTGGCCGGCGGCGCCTCGGGCGCGCCAGGGGCAGCGGGTACGGTTTGCGCAGGGGTGCAGATCGACACGCCGCAGGCGCACACGGCAGACGCCAGGGCAGGAAACTTCATGGCGCTGATTGTCGCGAACTCTCGACCCCGTTTCTGGAGCCAGCTGTCCAGGCGTGTCGGATGGCTGTGCACATTGATGTCATGCGTTGTCATGCTGCAGGGCTGCGCGTGGTGGGACCTGAAGCAGAGGCAATGGGTGTTCCGACCCTCGCCGGGGCAGCCCGCCGACGTGGCGCTGCGGCCGGGCGATGTGTCGTACGCGGTGGCAGTGCCAGGGGCGACACCCGGCATGCAGGACCGGCTGCAGCTGTGGTGGCTGCCGAATGCCGATCCGCAGGCGCCGACGCTGCTGTACCTGCACGGTACCTTCCGCGCGCTGTACCGCAACCTGCCGAAGATCGACGCGCTGCGCGACGCCGGCTTCTCGGTGCTGGCGGTCGACTACCGCGGCTGGGGCGAGAGCACGCCGATCGTGCCGTCGCAGGCGTCGATCCTGGCCGATGCCGACACCGCGTGGGCCGAGCTGGTGAAGCGCCAGCCCGATCCGCGGCGGCGCGTGATCTTCGGCCATTCGATGGGTGGCGGCGTGGCGGTTGACCTCGCAAGCCGGAAGCACGACGGGCGCGACTACGGCGGGCTGATCCTCGAGTCGACCTTCACGCGGCTGCCCGACGTGGCCGCCGAGCTGGGCGCGATCGGCACGATGGTGTCGTGGCTCGCCAACGAGCAGTTCGATTCGGTCGACAAGATCGGCCGCGTCGACGCGCCGATCCTGATGATGCATGGAAGCGCCGACGACACGGTGCCGGTGACGCTCGGCCGCAGGCTGCGCGATGCGGCGCCGGCCGGCACGCGCTGGGTCGAGTTCAGCGGCGGCTCGCACAGCCGGCTGCACAGCGAGGATCCGGCGCTGTACCGCGAGGCCGTCAAGTCGCTGATCGCGCGCCTTGCGCCTCCTTCATCTGCTGCTTCCGCCCCATCCCGATGAGCCTGCCCACGCCGCCCTTTGTCGATTTCCGCAACGTCTGGCTCGCCTACAACGACGAGCTGCGCGCGCGTCGCCAGTTCGCGATCGAGGACATCTCGCTGCAGGCGCAGCCGGGCGAGTTCATCGCGWTCGTCGGGCCGTCGGGCTGCGGCAAGTCGACCTTCATGAAGCTCGCGACCGGGCTGAAGCGGCCGTCGCAGGGCACGGTCCTTGTCGACGGCCGCGAGGTCGCCGGCCCGCTGAAGATCACCGGCATGGCGTTCCAGGCGCCCTCGCTGCTGCCGTGGCGCAGCACGCTGCGCAACGTGCTGCTGCCGC
>NZ_JBFUGN010000181.1:0-8611 GCF_056402895.1 Rhizobacter sp. P3_B12
TACGTCGTCGTCTCGCCACCGACCGTGTTCGTCAGCAGGCGCTGCCGCAGGTCATAGGTGTTCACCGTCACGATCCCCTGCGGGTCGGTGCTYTGCARSACCTGKCCGTASYKGTTGTAGCGRTCGAAGGTGGTCACCTTGCCGAGCGAGGTGGTGATCGACTTGAGGTCGCTGCTCCGGTGGTCGGCGTTCGTCTCGGCGTGGTACGCGAAGGTAGTCGTGCCGGTGTCGGGATCGGTCGCTGTCAGCACGCGGCCACTCGTGTCATAGGTCCACTCGCTGACACGGCTGGGCACCTGCGTCTGCAGCAACGGCGGCGTGCCGGTCGTCGGCGGTTCGGGCGGCGGCAAGGGGTCGGACACAGCAACGAACGGCGCCGTCGGCACGGTAAAGGCCGCGGCATAGCGGGCCAGGCCCTTGGTGATGCGCACTTCATCGATGTAGCCCGAGAAGGTCGAGTTCGCCGCCACGGCACCCACGACTTGCAACGCACCGATGACGGCCGGCTCCTGCACATCACTGATCGCCGCGCTGCCCACGTTCACCGACGCGCCCGCGGGCTGGCCATTGCGATACAGCGCGAGCGTCTGGCCCAAACGGACGAGTGCAACGTGATGCCACGTGTCAAGGGGCAGCGGCACGGTGTCTTGCACGGAGTAAGCCGTCGAGCCGGACCAGATCGCCGCACTCAGTGCACCGGCCTGCGGAACACCAGTGGTCTCTGTGTAGATCAACCAGCCCCGAACCCCGCCGATCTGGTCATGGACCACCAAGCCTCGGTAGTTCGTCGAGGCGCTGTCCAGGTACACCCAGAACTCCACCGTGAAGTCGCCCGAGCCGAAGTTGAAGGCATCGGCGCCTTGCGCGGCGACATGCGAATTGCCGCCGTTGAAACGGATCGAGGTCGGCCCGAAGCGGCTCGCCGCCATGCTGAGCTGTGCGCCGCCAGCGGCGGTCACGGTCTTCGCGCTGGGACTGCTGTCGGTCATGACCGTCGACGCTTGGCCACCATCGGCGTGCAGCAGCAGGCTCACCGTGGAATCCACGGACGGTCCCGAAGGCACACCCGCTCCGAGTGCGAAACCGGTACTGCCGTTCGAATCGGCCGTGGATTGCTCCACCCGCTTGCACAGTGCCGCGATCGGCTTGCCATCCGGCATCACCGCGCCGGCCGGCGCACAGATCGCCACGGTGCCACCATTGAGGGGGTCCGGCCGACCGTTGTGCACCCGGGTCGTGAGCTTGCCCGGCTCGGCCACCCGGATCGGCAGGTTCCAGTCGGGGTGCCACTGCGTGCTGACCTTCACCGCACCGGCGGGCAGGTTGGCGCCCGGGCCGGTGACGGATGTGCAGCTCAGCTCGCTGCCCACGCGCGTCACCTGAACGGCCTCGAGGCCGCGGGCGGCGTCGTGCACGTAGCAGCTGCGCTTGCCGTTGAAATCATCCTGGCTGGCCACCCGCCCGTTGACGTCATACGACTGGCTGCGGCTGCTCGCCAGGCTCCCCGCGCCGGCGGGCTGGCTCTGCGAGCTGAACTGGTTCTTGCCGTTCACGCTCACCGTGCTCCATGTCGTCGTCTGCCCGCTCGGCTCGGTCATCACCAGGCCTTGCGGCTGCACCCAGCTGAAGAACCGGGCGATCCCTCCTGGGTACGCCACCTGGTCGACCTGAATGCCCGGCGGTGTCGTGTAGCTCACGCTGTAGCGGTCGACCCCGCCGGCGTGCTCGGTGGCGATCGCGCGGCCCTCGGTGTCGTACGTGAAGGTCGAGTACCGTTTCGCCCGTTCATCGCTGACCCCCGTCAGCGCCCACGGCAGGCCGCTGTTCTCGTACAGGAAGCTGCGCGTCGTGCCATCGGGCCACGTGATGCCCACCAGCCTGTTCTGGCCGTCGTAGCCGAGCGTGGTCGACTGTCCGGCGGCGTCCGTGATGCTGACCAGGCGCGTCAACGCGCCCGCCGCGACGTAGCGAAAGCTCAGGCTGTGCCCCCGGTTGTCCGTCGCCCCGATCAGCAGGCCCGGTACCGGCGCGATGCTCGCCGGCGTCGTGCCGTCGCTGTACGTGAAGCTGGCCAGCGTGCCGTCGGTCCACGCCATGCTCGTCAGCACGCCGGCGGTGTCGTAGGTTTCCTGCGCGCTGTGCTTGCTGTCGTTGTAGCGATAGCCGCCACCCACGATCGACATGATTCGATCGGCGTCGCCCGGCTCCGGCGCGAAGGTACCGTCCGCTGCCCGCGGCATCGTGATCACCTGCGCGTACCCGCGCGGAAAGACGGCGACCACCGGCAGGCCGATCCCGCTACTGTAGGTACGCACGGTCCCTCTGCGGTGCAGGTTGCTGTACCACAGCGGGCTGCCGAGGACGCTGCCGGCCTGCTCCAGCCCGGGAACGGTGGCATAGACCTTCGGCGTCTTCGGCGTCTTGCTGGTGGTGTCGTAGGTGAACGTCAGCGTCGTGCGCCCGATCACGAGACCCGTGTCCACCTCCTCTCGCTTGACCGCGCGCAGCGGGTAGATCGGGTTGCCCTTGCAGACGTCGCATTCGGGCGGCGGCGGGGAGAGCGCGCCCGGGATGTCGACCACCTCGCCACCGAGCTGGCAGCTCGCGGCATCCGGCGCCGCCGGGTAGTCGACGAGCGCGTAGTCGGGCGGGCAGCTCGCGACGTGGAACACCGCAGAGAACGCGCGCGGGCTGACGGGGTCCACCGTCCAGCACTCGCCGACAACCCATTTCCCTTCCCCGAATACGGTCGGCCCCGCGTGAAAGACCAGCGGTCCGCCAAATCTTGCGGCCATCAGGTCGCAGCTGCCCTGTGGCGACTCCGCGTCCGCGAAGGGCTCCGACATGTAGTGCCAGTATGGCGCCAGGATGTCGGTCGCGCTCGCGCTACCCGCCCAACCCATGCACAGCAGCCCCACCGCCAGCGGCCACATCTTGGCGATCGCTTTCSCCTTGGCTTGCGCCCATGGCGCCGCCAGCGCCCGCAGGCGCTCCCATCTGTTCGACATTGCATTCCTCCGAATGACCTTGCGTACCTTGACATGACCGCCGTCGTGCCCTCTTCGTGGGAGTGGATCGACTGCGGAGTGCGCGGATTAGACCGGAACGAAATGACTGCCGCAACGGCGTGTTGCGGCGAGTGAACAGTTGTTGACAATCTGCCGGGCCGCACGGCGCGAATTGTGGAGATCCATCGCAATTCGATGGCGAGGCTCGTCCGGATTTCGATCGAGAAAGACCTATCCGTTCAGATGCGGCAGCTTCTCGTACAAGGTCGCCCGCGAGATCCCCAGCAGCCGCGAGGCGGCGAGCTTGTTGCCGCCGGTCGCCGCGAGCGCCTCGCGGATCGCGCGGCACTCCAGTTCGGCGATCGCCTGCGGCAGCGACTTCGGCGTCGCGAGGCCCACGGCCACCGGCAACGGTTCCAGCGCCGCCTCGATCACCAACCCACCAGCGCTGTCCTGCGCCGCCACGTGCCTGAAATGCCGCGCCGTCAGCGTCATGTCGTCCGTCATCAGCGTCGCCTGCTCCAGCACGTTGCGCAGCTCGCGGATGTTGCCCGGCCAGCGGTGCCGCGCCAGCAGCGCCAGCGCGTCCGGCTCCAGGCTCTTGTGCGGCAGCCCGCTGCGCCGCGCGATGTCGTCGGCCAGCGCCTCGATCAAGGCCTCCAGGTCGGCCATCCGTTCGCGCAGCGCCGGCAACCGGATCGGCAGCACGTTGAGCCGGTAGAACAGGTCGGCGCGGAAGCGCCCGTCGGCCACCATCGCCGGCAGGTCGCGGCTGGTCGCCGCGATGATGCGCACGTCCACGCRCTGCACCGTGTTGCTGCCCAGCGGCTCCACCTCCTGCTCCTGCAGCACGCGCAGCAGCTTCGATTGCAGCGCGAGCGGCATGTCGCCGATCTCGTCGAGGAACAGCGTGCCGCCGTCGGCCAGCTTGAACTTGCCGTCGCGGCCCTTGCGGTCGGCGCCGGTGTACGCGCCGGGCGCGACGCCGAAGAACTCCGCCTCGAGCAGGGTGTCGGGCACCGCGGCGATGTTGACGCCGACGAACGCCCGCGAGGCCCGCGTGCTCGCCGCATGGATCGCATGCGCGAGCAGCTCCTTGCCGGTGCCGGTCTCGCCCAGCAGCAGCACCGTGCTGTCGGTCTGCGCCACGCGCCGCGCCTGCCGCTTGACCTCCATCGCCTGCGGGCTCGCGCCGATGAAGCTCGCCACCGTGAACTTCGGCCGGCGCTGCGCCGCAAGCTGCCGGCGCGCGTCGTCGAGCTCGCGCTGCAAGTGGCTGAACTTCGTGATCAGCGGCTGCATCGTCGTCTCGGGGTGGTCGAGCAGCACCATGCCCATCGCACCGATCACCTCGCCGCGCTCGTCGCGCAGCGGCAGCCGGCTCACGAGGAAGGTGCCGGCCTGGTTGGTCAGCAGGTCCACCAGCATCGGCTGCCCGCTGTCGATCACGTGCGCCATCAGCGTGTTCGGCACCACCTCCTCGACCAGCCGGCCGACGAAGTCGTCCTCGGCATGGCCGAGCGCCGGCAGGAATCGCTTGTAGCCCTCGCTGATCCACACGATGCGATGGCTGCGGTCGACCACCAGCATGCCCATCGCGGTGCGCGCCAGCGTGTCGAACATGCTGCGCGCCGCCAGCTTCAGCAGCGCGTCGGCATCGGCCGGCAGGGTCGGCGGTGTCAGGGATTCAGGGGTGTCTGGCACGCGGACACTGTAGCGAGCGCGCCGCGCCGCGCACTCAGGGTTTGTCTTTGTCGCAGCCCCTCTTGTAATTATGAATTACTGGATTTAGAGTGATCCGAACCGCCGCACCGTGGCGGTCCACCGGTGAGAACCCCATGGTCGACCCGACACCTCTGCGCCCTGCATCGCTTCACGAAGAAGTGGCCGCTCGCCTGCGCAACATGGTATTCGAGCGCCAGCTGGTGCCCGGCCAGTGGATCGACGAGCTCGCGCTGGCCAGCGAGTGGAAGATCAGCCGCACGCCGCTGCGTGAAGCGCTGAAGGTGCTGGCCGCCGAAGGCCTGGTCGAGCTGGTGCCGCGCCAGGGCTGCAGGGTGACCGAGCTGTCGGAGGACGATGCCGACGAGCTGTTCCCGGTGATGGCGCTGCTCGAAGGCCGCTGCGCTTTCGAGGCGGTGCGCAAGGCGACGCCGGCCGACATCAAGCTGCTGCAGCGCCTGCATGCGGCGCTCGAGAAGCACGCCGCGGCGCACAACATCGACGGCTACTACCGCGCGAACCACGATTTCCACAGCACCGTGCAGGCGCTGGCCGCCAACCGCTGGCTCGACCGCGCCACCACCGACCTGCGCCGCTTCGTGCGGCTGCTGCGCGGGCGCCAGCTGAACTGGCCGGGGCGCATCGACGAATCGATCGGCGAGCACCGCCGCCTGATCGAGGCCATCGAGCAGCGCGACGCCGCGCGTGCCGAGCAGCTGATGCACGACCACCTGCTGGCCCAGCTCGCCGCGCTGAAGGCGCTGCGCGCCCATGAAGCCGCCCACGAAGCCGCCCGCGAAGCCGAACAACTGGCCGCCCTCGACCCGGGACAACACCATGCTTGAAAGCCTGAAGAACGCCGCGCGCCGCGCCGGCAACGACCGCGCGCTGCGCAGCCTGATGCTCGACTGCCGGCGCCTGCTCTCCGAGCGCGGCGAGGCCAACAGCGTCGCGATCGCGAGCGGCCTGGTGGCCCGCTTCAGCGGCCTGCCCGACGACCAGCAGGCCGGCTTCTTCGAGCGCCTGTCGCGCGATTTCAGCCCCGACCCGAAGGCGGTGCTGTCGGTGGCGCAGGCCTATGCCGACGAACCCTCGGCCGACAACCTGATCCGCCTGACCCACCTCGCCGAGCCGCCGCGCCAGGAGCTCTTGCGCCGCATCAACCGCACGCCGGGCGGCACCGCGCACATCGTCGCGATGCGCCGCAAGCTGCTGGCGCGCGTGAAGGCGCAGCCCGAGCTGCGCGCGCTCGAGGCCGATTTCCTGCACCTRCTGTCGTCGTGGTTCAACCCCGGCTTCCTGCAGATGCAGAAGGTCGACTGGCGCTCGCCCGCGCAGCTGCTGGAGCAGATCATCCACCACGAGGCGGTGCACGAGATCGACGGCTGGGACGACCTGCGCCGGCGGCTGCAGCCCGACCGCCGCTGCTTCGCGTTCTTCCACCCGCAGCTGCCCGACGAGCCGCTGATCTTCGTCGAGGTGGCGCTGCTGCCCGAGATGCCGGGTGCGATCGCGCCGCTGATCGACAAGAACTCGCAGCCGCTGCCGCCGGACCAGTTCAAGGTGGCGGCGTTCTACTCGATCAGCAACTGCCAGCCGGGGCTGAAGGGCGTGTCGCTCGGCAACTTCCTGATCAAGCGCGTGGCCGAGCAGCTCAAGCGCGAGCTGCCGCAGCTCAAGACCTTCTGCACGCTGTCGCCGATCCCCGGCTTCGCCACCTGGCTGACGGCCCGCAGCGACCTGGCGGCCCTGCCCGGCCTGAAGCGCGGCGAGGCCGAGCGGCTGGTGCAGGCGCGCGAACTGCTCGACGAAGCGAGCGGCGGCGACCTGGCCACCCTTGCCACCGCCGCCACGCTGCAAGGCCTGGCCGAGGCCGAGCGCGAGGCGCTGGCCCGCCTGTGCGCCGCCTACCTGGTGCACGTGTCGACCACGCCGGGCGGCGACGCGGTGGCCCGATTTCATCTCGACAACGGCGCGCGGCTCGAACGGCTCAATCCTTCGGGTAACCTCTCGCGCAAAGGACTCAAGCAATCGTTCGGGATGATGGTCAACTACCTCTACGACCTGCAGAAGGTCGAGACCAGCCACGAGAAATTCACCCAGGGCGACGTGGCGCATTCGCGCGCCGTGGCCGCCCTGCTCTAGGAAGGCAAGAGCTTCCGCCCCCAACGGGCCGAGCGCGGCCCGACCTGCTCCACACTCAACGACCGGGAGACACCATGAGCTTCGATTCACGACGCGCGCCGACACGACGAGACGTTCTTCGCACCGGCGCTGCGGCGGCGGCCGCGCTGGCCGTGCCGTTCGCCGGTGCGCAGAGCGCCTGGCCGAGCAAGCCGGTCACGATCGTCGTGCCGTTCCCGGCCGGCGGCGGCACCGATGCGTTCGCGCGCCCGCTGTTCGGGCTGATGAGCAAGAACGCCGGCAAGCAGTTCCTGATCGACAACAAGGGCGGCGCGGGCGGCAACGTCGGCGCCACCGTCGCGTCGCATGCGGCACCCGACGGCTACACCTTCTTCATGGGCGCGGTGCACCACGCGATCGCCCCGTCGATGTACCCGAAGCTCGACTACAACATCGAGACCGATTTCATCCCGGTGGGCCTGATCTCCAGCGTGCCGCAGGTGATCGTGGTCAACCCGCAGCGCGTGCCGGTCACCGACCTGAAGGGCCTGCTCGACTACGCGCGCAAGAACCCCGGCAAGCTGAACTACGGCTCGGCCGGCAACGGCACCTCGCACCACCTGGCCGGCGAGCTGTTCAAGCTGCAGACCAAGACCTTCATCACCCACATCCCGTACCGCGGGGCGGGCCCGGCGCTGCAGGACCTGATCGCCGGCCAGGTCGACATGATGTTCGACGGCCTCGGCTCGTCGGCCAACCACATCAAGGGCGGGCGCATCAGGGCGCTGGCCGTCGCCTCGGAGCGCCGCGCACCGGGCTTCGCCGACGTGCCGACCTCGGCCGAGGCCGGCCTGCCCACCTACCAGGTCGCCACCTGGTACGGGCTGTGGGCGCCGAAGAACACGCCGAAGGAGATCGTCGAGGCGATGCGCGCCGAGATGAAGAAGGCGCTGACCTCCGACGACCTCGTGAAGGCCTGGAACGGCCTCGGTGCCGAGACGCCCAACCTGTACGGCGACGTGTTCGGCAAGTTCGTCAACGGCGAGATCAAGCGCTGGGCCGACGTCGTCAAGGCCTCCGGTGCCAAGCTCGACTGACGAGGCGCGCGTGCCCGGTTCCATCACGCTGAGCCATGACGAACCCGGCATCGCCCGGGTCGCCATCGCGAACCCCGGCAAGCACAACGCGATCGACATTGCGATGTGGCAGGCGCTGCGCGACGTGTTCGTGCGGCTGCAGGCGCAGGATGCCGCGGATGCGCCGCATGCGGTGATCGTCTGCGGGGCCGATGGCCAGTTCGCGTCCGGCGGCGACATCGGCGAGTTCGCGCAGTTCCGCTTCGACGAGCAGCGGCTGCACGATTTCCACGAGCACACCGTGGCGCCGGCGCTGCAGGCCCTGCTCGACTGCGACATCCCGGTGATCGCGCAGATCGAGGGCGCCTGCGTCGGCGGCGGGCTGGAGATCGCCGCCTGCTGCGACATCCGCATCGCCGGCCTGGGCAGCCGCTTCGGCGCGCCGATCGCGAAGCTCGGCTTCCCGATGGCGCCGGGTGAGCTGCAGCTGCTCGCACGCGTGGTGCCCGCCCCCACCTTGCGCGAGATGCTGCTCGAGGCGCGCCTGGTCGATGCGTCGGTCGCGCTGCAGCGCGGCCTGGTGCATGCGGTGGTGGCCGACGAGCAGGTCGCGCCGCACACGCTGCAGCGCGCGCGCTCGCTCGCGGCGCTGTCGCCGCAGGCCGCGCGCATCAACAAGCG
>NZ_JBFUGN010000182.1:0-8610 GCF_056402895.1 Rhizobacter sp. P3_B12
CCTTCAGGTAGCTGCCGGCCTGGATGGCCGCGATCGGGCTCACCGGCAGCACGTTGCCGTCGGCGATCGGCCCGGAACCCGAGGCGCCCACCGGCGCGAGCTTGCTCGTCACCGTGTTGATGATGGCCTCGGCGCTCTTGCCGCGCATGTACGTGGCGATCTGCTCCGGCGTGCGCGACGCGACGTAGCCATAAGCGGCTGTCAGGTCGGCGGCCAGCCCATCGGCGAGCACCAGGTGGGCGACCAGGAAATCGGCCTGCCCGCGGAAATCCGACGGCGACGCCAATGTCGCGAGGCTGCCGGCCGGCAACTCGCTGGCGCGCGAGATGCCGCCGCTGATCGGGATCACGCGGTGCACCAGTGCCGGGTTGGCCTGCACGACGAGCGGCGAGGTCATCAGCGCGTAGACGTTCACTGCACCGGCCGACTGGCCCATCAGCGTGACGTTGCCGGGGTTGCCACCGAACGCGGCGACATTGCGGTTGACGAACTTGAGCGCCTGCAGGATGTCGAGCAGCGCGAAGTTGCCCGAATCGTCGAGCGCATCGCCGGTCTTCAGCTGCGCCAGGTTGATGAAGCCGAGCAGCCCGAGGCGGTAGTTCACCGTGACGACCACCGCATTGGCCGTGCGGGCCAGTGCCGCGCCGTCGTAGACCGGATCGGCGGTGTAGCCGGTGACGTTGCTGCCGCCGTGCACGAACACGATGACCGGCAGGTGGGTGGCCGCGCTGGTCGGGCGCCAGATGTTGAGGTAGAGGCAATCCTCCGAGCCGACCGGCTGGCCGACGGTGGTGCCGATGGTGGCGTCGTACCTGTTGTTGGAGCCGGGGCCGTACAGGCGGCCGAACGAGGCGCAGGCATTGCCGAACTGCTGCGTAGCCTTGGGCGAAGTCCACGGGGCGAGCTCGGCCGGCGCCTTCCAGCGCAACTCGCCGACCGGAGCCTTGGCATACGGGATGCCCTTCCACGCCCAGGTGCCGCTGGTGGCCGAGTGGTCGGTGCCGATCACGTCGCCGAGGCTGGTGGTGCGCTGCGTCGGCGAGGCGGCCTCGCGGTTCGCGCAGGTGAACGAGGCGGCCATGTTGACGTCTCCGGTGCCGTTGTAGCGCGGCCATTGGGGGTGGTCGCACAGCGGCCGGGTGCGGCCGGGCACGCCGGCGGTGTCGGTCACCACCTGCGCGCTGGGGGCGGTGCCGTGCTCGGCCCAGTTCTCCAGCGTGGTGAGCGAATCCCAGGCGGCGTTGAAGGCCGTGCTGACCGCATGGCCGAGGCCGGGGATCTCGTAGTAGCGGACGAAGGTGTCKACTTCGCTCGGCCCCATGCGGGCTTGCAGGCGCTGGTAGTACGCCTCGGTGGCGCGGGTGCTCACCAGGATGTCGGCCACGCCGTGGGCGAGCAGCAGCTTGCCGCCCTTGGCCGCGAAGGCGTCGAGATCGACGCGGGTGTCGAGCAGCGTGCTGAGCTGGCTGACGCGGTTGGCCCACGGGCCGGGGTTCTCCGGATCGAAGGACAGCGAGTCGTAGCCGGCATCGCGGGTCACCGAGTACTTGATCCACTGGTCGAGCAGGGTGCCGATGTAGGGCGAGTTGCGCGGCATCGGCGTGGCCGGCGCGGCGGTGCCGAGGGCCAGGAAAGTGATGGTCGGCTGCAGCGGCGACGGGTTGGTGGTGATGCCGAGGTCGGCGCCCCAGACGTTGRCGCCCGGGTAGTGCGTTTCGCCGCTGGCCAGCGCGAAGTGGAACTGGGTGTCGGTGTTCATCACCTTCAGCGCGGTGATCTGTGCATCGGAGAGGCAGGTGTCGCCCGCCTCGGCGCCATCGGGGCAGCGCAGCGGGTTGCCGGCGACGCTGGCGGTGGCCGGGTCGAAGACGGCGTTGCAGCGTTGCTGGTTGCTGATGAGGCCGTCGACCACGCCGTCGAGGCCGTCGCAGGCTTCCATCGCCGCGGCGTAGACCAGGGCGCGCTTCGCGGAGCTGGGGTAGGCGCCGGGCTTGGAGAGCGCACGGCTGACGCGCTGGCCGTGCAGCAGCGCGGCGGCGTCGTTCCAGGCGGGGTAGAGGGAGATGGCGCCGTCCCAGTCGGCAGGCCATCGGGTGATGGCGGCGAGGGCTTCGCGGCCACCGGTGGAGCCGCCGGCGAAGTAGGCCTTGTCGACGGAGGCGACGGCGTAGCGGGCCTTGACGAGGTAGGTGGCGGCGTCGCGGGTCTTCTTGATGGCGTCGCCGCCGAAGTTGTCCGCCGCTTCGTCGTTGAGCGCGAAGGAGCCGTCCTGCGAGCCGAAGGCGTTGGCCTGGTGGCCGGAATCGCTGGCGAAGGTGGCGTAGCCGCGGCCGAGCGGGTTGGGCTGGTCGGTGGGGCCGACGGGGACGTTGCCGGTGACGGCGGGGATGCTGCCATCGAAGCCGCCGCCGCCGAACATCACGACCTTGTGGTTCCAGGTGGTGGGCAGCGCGAGGTTGAAGCGGATGTCGGGCGCGGCGGGGTCGACCGGGGAGATCCTGGCGACGACGAGGCAGTGCTCGGGGATCAGCTTGGGGGCCGTGCCGGTGGGGGCGACGACGGTGGCCGAGACGACGGTGGCGCCGGAGGTGGGCAGGCCGATCGATGCGGCGGGGATGGCGGTGCCTTCGAGCTGGGCGCAGGTGAGTGGCGTGGAGGTCGTCGGAGGTGGTGTGCCGCCTCCGCCACCGCCGCCGTCATCGCCGCCGCCGCAGGCGGCGAGCAGCAGGGAGAGGGCGAAGAGCGGCGCGATGCCGAGGCCGGGTCTGGGTTGTCGCATGTCTTGTCTCCTGTCGTTTGTTGTCGCACCTCTGGCGGGTGCGCGGTCGGGAACGGACTAGTCTTTGTTCGACGGGGCGGGGACTCAATGGCGGGGGGGCACATCGGCGGGGCTGCGCGGATGTGCGCATGGGCCATCGCGAAAACCCTAGGAGCTCGCAAACGATGCCAGCGTCGAGTTCGTCGATGGAAAGCTGGTGGCAGGGCTTGCCTCAGCGGCACGCAGAGCGTTTGCAATGCCTGAAGCCAGTTGCCAGGCAGCTAAGATCTGGCGATGCCGAGAGATCTCGAATTTCTGTTGGACGCCGATCGGGCACGAGCATTTCAAACGTTTGGCATCGCAAAGAAAACACCATGACCCCATCGCGCTGCACTTTGCTCGTCCTGGGCGGCACTCACGTCGCAGCGGGCCTCGCGTTGCCGTTCGTAGCTCACCCCCGGATCGCAAATCTATTCTTCACCTATGGCCTGGGCATCGCCACAGCCGTCTCAATCTATGTCTGGTGTCGTCAGGAGTCCGTGGAAAGAGGCGCAATCCCGCCAGGCAGATCGGCACTGTGGGCAGCGCTCTTCTCCCCGATCTTCGTGCCTGTCTACTTCTTCAGAACCCGTCCTGTTGGTTCAGCCTTCAAGCTCAGTGCGAAAGCCTATGGCTATTACCTGGGCATCTGCTTCCTCTTCATTGGGGCCGCAGTTCTTGCAAGGCTCGGCAGCAGCGCCTGACCCTTTCGTCGAGTGGCTCTTTCAAACGAGCGGGTCGGCTCACCTGCGGTTTATCGGCAGTTTCCTACGTCGCGTTGCGGCGACGGCCGATGCGTCACGCCGCCGTCGCCGTTCACGATGAGTCCGGCGACGGCCCGTCGCAGCAGAACGCCAGGGGCCTCGATGGGAACCGACACAGCAGGCCGCAACGCCCGCCGCGGCACGCAAATCAAGATGCGGGACGCGGGCATCTTCGCAGAATGCATGGGCACGGGTCCTGGCCTGCCCCTGCTCTTCCTGCACGCCGATCTCGGCAATCACCGGCAGTGGCAAGGCATCATGGGCGCGCTGGCCGCGGACCGGAGGGTGATCGCTTTCGATCGCCGCGGTCATGGGGCCTCCGCGATGCCCAAGGACGGCTACGGCTATGCGCTGGAGCGAGCCGACATGGACGCCGTCAGTGCCGCTGCGGGACTCGATCGTTTCGTTTGCGTCGGCCACAGCGGTGGCGCTGCCGCCGCCTTCCTGTACGCCCAGATGTCACCGCAGCGGATCGCCGGGCTGTTCCTGGTCGACCCAGCGCAATCGGGCAAGGCCATACCGCAAGAGCAATTGCGCCAGACGATTGAACAAACGCGCAGTGAGCCGCACAAGAGCGCCGAAGCCTTCTACCGTTCGATCGCGGGCGATGCGCCAGGGGTTGTCGAGCAGGTGCTGAGCGACGTGCGCAGCACCGATGCCCGCACCATCATCGGCATGACCGAAGCCCTGGCAGCGTTCGATCCCGCGGCCGCCGACCGCCGCTTCGAAGGCGAGGCTCTGGTCGTGCAGCAGAGTCGCAACGACACGCCGCACGCCATCGCACGCATCGCAGGCTACCCGCAAGTCCACGTCGATGGTGTCGGGCACTGGATCCACCTGGCGCGACCCGGGCGGGTGGAGGAGTTGCTGCGCCAATTTCTGGAGAAGATCGGAGCGTGACCCGGCAGCCGTCCTCAGATCTGAGGATGGCGATCTCTTCAGCTTCTGTCATCGTATCCAGGCATGCCCGGAATGAACCGGCGACAAGGAGGATGCCATGACCCACGATCCCGCCATCGCCGCGCTCGAAGCGGCTGGTCTCCAYGCAGAACGCGGTGCGCTCCTGAAACGCGAACACGAGCGTCAGGGGGCGACGTACAAGGACAGTCCCGCCGGCTGGCACGGGCTGAATGACATCGAGACCTTGATCGGCCTCGGCGGCACCTACCAGTGGTACGAAGACGGTGTGCTGCGCCAGATGACCTTGACCTTCGATCCCGGCAAGGAAGGCGTCCAGGGCACCTATGCGCTGGTGAGCAGCGACAGCAAGGAGTCCGGCACCTTCAACAGCACGCCCAACAACCCCGCCATCGGGTGGGCATGCATCCTTCTTCAGCCAACGGGCGGCGCGATGCGGCCATTGACTTTCTCCGGGATGTTGACCGATGCAAGCTGGAAGGTCCTCATGGCCTTGCTCAACGAGGTGGGCCAGAGCGGACCGATCGAGCCGCCGTTCCCGATCGTCCGGGCTTAGTTGACGCGCCGGACTCCGAGGACCTTTCGCGCGGTGCTGTTGCACGGGCAACTGCCCCCGACCATCAACTTCACACAGTTCACTTCATCCTTGAAACAAGGGAAATGAAGAAGAGCGTGACTGTGATTGCAATGGAGGAGCCCAGTCCTGCCGCAACCAGATTGCGTCTGGTGCGGAGCTGTCGGTGCGCGAACAACCGGTAAAGGGCGACCGGCGCAACTACAAGCTCTACGAAGGCAGAGATGGCCACCGCCAAGCCCGTCAGAAGAACGCCCTGCGACCGGGGTTCAAATACGTCCAAGAAGATGAGAGCCCTCCCAACAACGAAGATGATGCATGGCGCGACGAGCGCTATACGCAATCCGTGTTCGAAGTGCGCAGACCCGAGGGTAGTGCGTCTTTTGTTGGACTGTAAGGAAGGAGGCCCGACTCTCATGCGACGAGAGTATGCATCTCTGCGTCGCTGCAGCCGGCTGCTCTGTCGCGATGGATCATCGCTGAACGTATTTCCGCTTTGGGTCGGCCAGAGCCTGCGAACTCCGGCGAGCGAACGGCTCAAGCCGGCCAGTTGCGGACACAGGGGATAGATTGCTTTCAGGTGAGTCTGCATCGAACCAGATGATGAAAAAATCGACCAAGCGAACGGCGAGGCTTGCGTGCGCGACTGTCGTCGCCAGCGCATTGTTCGGGGCCACCTACCTCCTAGCCGGACGCGTTCCCGATATGAGCAGCCCCATCCGAGTCACCGAGTCAGTATTCCTCGCAGACGGCGGGTCAGTATGGGTTGAGCTCACCGATGCAACGGGCAAGAGGATTGCAGTTGACGTGCAAGGCAGCCTCGAGCGGAATGCTGCAGACTTCCCTGTCTATCTGCAGCGTTGGCATCCAATCTTCCCGGTCCCAGTGCGAGTGGAGCCAGGGTCGGAAGCGGGGCGTGCACTACTGGAAGTCGTCGAACGAGCTGGCCGCGATGGCAGCCTCGACGCCGCCCAGGCGCTTGCGAGGGCGCGAGTTGCACTCTCGCAGGGCGCTCATTGACGGAAGGCTCGATCCGGCCAGTACCTGCCGTTCGCGACCGACGGGTTTCGGGCCTAGACTGCTTCGCGTGCGCCACTGCTCCAGCTGCCGACATGAATACCCATCGAGCCAACATCATCAGCATCCTGCAGCTGATCTCATCGCCTGCGGAACAGTCGGAGTACCAGCGACGCGTGCCGCGGGTCAATGTTGCGAATGAGCTTGTGAATCAGTGGTTTGACGACTTCTACCACCCCGGTTCTTCCCAGTTTGAGGCCGCATTTTCGAGTGGCGAACTGGCCGTTCTGGGCCACTTTCATCGTGCCTTCGATGAAAGAGTCGATGCTCTGCCCGGTGATCTGAGCCTACTGCTCCTGTCGCAAACTTGGAGCGAGGTGTCGACGCTTGCAGCAGTCACTCTCGATCGGCTGGGATGGACTGGCATCGTAGCAACCTACGACGACTAGGGCGTCTCGATTGCCTCAGATCGGCCAACAGCAGCCGGTCGCGGCCGACGGCTTGCAGACTGCCTGCAGAAGTCGTTCCTCCCCTACAGTTGCCGCTGCTCGTCCAGTCTGCGCGGCAAGCGGGATGAAAGTTCACGCACTAGCATCGCCGCTTCAGCCTCCTCAAGCGAGGGCGCCATTCTGATCGTGCGTGCGCCGTAGTCAAATGCGACCGGGCCGAAGCCCGACCCGGTGACCGGCGGGAGCCATGTGCGTTGGTTCGCGAACGTGTTCGATGCGTAGTCTGTTGAGCGGAAATTCCGGACTTCGGAAGTTCTGTATGACCGACTCGAACCTAGACCGAACGCCTCGGCTCTATGCAGCAACGTATCCGAGTTGATGCTAAGTACCTCGCGACCAGCCAACTGCCAAACAACCGCGGTAGCGGCGAACGCCCCGCCCAGTGTCCAGCCAATCAGCCAGAAGGCCAGAAAGCCCGGCTGTGTCTTGTCTGAATTCCGCAGCAATTCACTTGCCGCAGATATCTCGCCAAAGACCCAGCCACCGAGCCAGGCGGTCAGGAACAGGACAACAAACCAGTTTCGCCTTGCTGGTATCACGGCACGCAGGCCGTCAGCTGTGACCTCAACATGAAAGCGTGGTGCTTGTGGTTCAACGTGCATCAGTAGGAGACCCAGGGTCGAGCGCGAGGTTGAAGTGCCGCCGGTGAGACCGATGCACTGAGTATCCCCTTTGTGAAGCGTCGTCGCACGGCCAGAAGCGGCTGTAACGCGGTGACAGCTATCGCGCTGGTGGCTTACTTCGGCGCCGCCCGTTTCGCCGCCTGATCGCGAGCAATCCCTACCCAGGCGGCTTCGTCAACTTCGAGTTCCGGAAATTCCGCGATCACAGGGTTCAATACATGTTCAAAGACTTCCGCCATTGCGCGCCCCGTAGCTTGCGCCCACGCAGAACGGTCGTCGGCAGGCAACGCCTTCAAGGCATCGCTTAGCGCCTCGTTGAGGGCGGCAGCCGCATCAATGCACCCATCCCGGAGTAGTCGAGCGGCTTCAAGTGTCAACGCCATGTAGTCCTTCTGACGGATGTGATGCAGGTTGCGACAGCATATCCAATGACCGCTGTCGGGCTCTGAACCCGTCAGCATCGAAAGTCCGCAACGGGTCGATAGCTCCAGTTCGCGTGCGCGCGGACAGCGGACGACATCACCCGACTGACCACGGGCGTGGCAGATGACGTGGATCTCCCGAGGGGTCGCCCAATCGGGTCCTGCAGGCGGCGGCTCTTCCTCGTCCGGCAGACTCATGCTGATCGTGAACGGCCGGCCTAGCAGCCAGAACGATCTCAAGTTTTCACTGCCGGATGCCTGGCGCACGAAGTCTTCGAGTTGCCCATGCTGCACCTCGGTCAAACCTGATCGCAGCAAGACCGTTGCTGTTGAACCGGACATCCGAGCTCCTGAATACTTCGCCTGAAAGCGACCTGCGGCCCCACCCCAACCTCATGGGTTCGTCCGGGGCTGTGTCCGACGCCAAACCACGAAGCCCAACCCGCACAACATCAGCAGCACGGTGGCCGGCTCCGGCACGGGCGAGATCAAATAGGCGCGCCCGTTGTCGCCATTGGCCACGAACTGCCCGAGGTCGTTGATGCCGGTCACGTTGACGAACAGCCAATCGCGCACCCCGGCCGCCAGGTTGTTGAACGACAGCGTGTTCACGTCCACCAATCCGTAGCCGTTGGCGCCGGTGATGAAGGCGTGGTCCATCATGTTGACGGTCCAGAAATAGCTGCCAGGCGCCGCCCATCTCGAACTCGCCCATGTCATGGATGTTCAGCCTGCGGCCGATGCCGTCGGGCCCGGCGATGAAGGCCGATGCGTCGGTGTAGTAGTCGGCCTCGGTCGTGCCCACGGTCTGGCCGTTGTCGTTGATGCCGACGGCCTTCGAACGAATCCTCGCGGCCGCCGGGCACCGTGGAGACACCCGCCACCTTGCCGGTCTGGTTGATGCCATGGCCGTTGGCGTTGGCGCCGCCCAGCGTGCCGAGCTCCACGACCGCGGCGCCGCCCGCCTGCGTCACGAAGGCCCGTTG
>NZ_JBFUGN010000183.1:0-8600 GCF_056402895.1 Rhizobacter sp. P3_B12
AAAGGGCTTTGAAAACCATACGGTTCGTTCAGTCTGGCTGCGGACAACACGGCCACTTCGGCTGCACATCACCGTTCATTGGGATTGTTGTTCTCCCGCTTCCCTCGACTCGCTCGCTTCGCGTCGCATCGTCTTGCACCGGCGGTCGCCGCCGCCACTGCGTCCTCCCGGCGATGCGCAGCGAGCTGGGTGGAGAAGAACGGGCAACAATCCCAATGAACGGTGATGTGCAGCCGAAGTGGCMGTGYTGTCCGCAGCGRGRCWGAACGAACCGTATGGTGTTGTATTGAGGCCCTTTGCTTTGGTTACTTTCATTTGGGCTTCAAATGAAAGTGACTCGCCCGCCGGGGCGAGACCCGGCAGCAGCCTCACGCAGTGAACAAGACCTAAATCCTCGGCGGAGCCGTATCAATGAAACTCTGCCGAAGCGCCAGCTTCTCGTAGAGCTTCGACAAGTTCGGGTGCGACCCCCGCCAGTCGATATGGGCGAACCGGAAATCCAGGTACCCGAGGGCACAGCCCGTCGCGATGTCCGCCAGCGTGAAGTGGTTGCCCGAGCACCAGGCCTTGTCACCCAGACCCTGGCTCATCGCCGCCAGGCAGGCGTGCACCTTGTCCATCTGCCTGCTCACCCAGGCCGCACTGCGCTGGCCCTCGCTGCGGCCGGCCCAGGTCTGCTCCAGCCTTGCCAGGATCGCCGCATCCTGCAGGCCATCCCCCAACGCCTCCCAGGTGCGCACCTCGGTGCGCTCGCGGCCGGTCTCGGGAATCAGCTTGCCCACCGGCGACCGCGTGTCGATGTACTCCACGATCACCCGCGAGTCGAACACCGCCTCGCCACCCTCCATCACCAGCACCGGCACCTTGCCCAGCGGGTTGGACTTCATGATCGCGTCACTCGTCCACACGTCTTCCAGTTCGAACTGGTAGTCGAGCTTCTTTTCCGCCATCACGATGCGCACCTTGCGCACGTACGGGCTTGCGAGCGAGCCGATGAGTTTCATGTGGGTGTCCCTGGAGTGAAAACGATTCTAGCGAAGGGTGGCTGTCTGAAACGCAGTGTTAAAGTTTTCGGCGAGGGAGAACGCCGGCCATCCACCCCCGCACGGCGCAACACGACATGACAACACCCCACGGCCCCCAGGGCGGATTCATCACGCCCGACGGTGACCAGCCCGCCCAGAGCGCCAGCATCGACAGCGCCGGCCTGAACGGCGTGGTCTCGACGCTCGGCACCACCGCGCCGCCCACGGTCACCCCGTCCAGCTTCGACAGCACGCTCAACGAACGCCTGCCGATCCGCTTCACCGGCTCCGGCAGCGAATACTTCCGGATCTGGATCGTCAACCTGCTGCTCACGCTGGTCACCGCCGGGCTCTACTTCCCGTGGGCCAAGGTGCGCCGCCTGCGCTACTTCTACGGCAACACGCTGGTGGCCGGCCATCCGCTCGGCTTCCACGGCGACCCGAAGAAGATGCTGCGCGGCTACCTGCTGGTGGTGCTGCTCGGCGCGCTGTACTCGGTGGCCGGCCAGTTCTCGCCGATGGCCGGGCTCGTGGCCTTCGTGATCGTCGCGGCGCTGTGGCCCGCGCTGTTCAAGTCGTCGCTGCAGTTCCGCCTCGCCAACACCAGCTGGCGCGGGCTGCGCTTTCGCTTCAAGGGCGACGTCGCCGGCGCCTACCGCGCGCTGCTGCCGGTGTTCGCCCCCAGCGCCGTGCTGCTGGTGGTCCTGCTCGCGGTGCCCGACCAGGTCCACCCGCCCGGCTGGTTCGGCCCGATCTTCTCCGCGGTGATGGGCGTGACGCTGCTCGTGCTTCCGCTGATGATGTGGAACCTGAAGAAGTACCAGCACGACCACTATGCGTTCGCGCAGCTGCAGACCGAGCTGCGCGCCGGCCCCGGGGCCTTCTATGGGCTGTGCCTGAAGAGCCTGGGCGTGTGGCTGGTGGCCGGCGTCGTGGCCGGCCTCGTCGTGTTCGGCATGGCCACGCTGCTCGGCTCCAGCGTGGCCGACTTCATTCGCAACCGCGGCGAGACCGGCCGCGTCGCGGCGGTGGTGCTCGGCTTCGTCGTGATCCTGGCCTCGTGGCTGCTGATGCAGGTCTTCGCCCGCCCGTACTTCACCTCCCGCTTCCAGAACCTGCTGTGGTCGCGCACCGGCAACCAGCACCTGCGCTTCAAGAGCGAGCTGCGCTTCTGGCCGCTGCTGCGCGTGACGCTGCTGAACTGGGTGCTGATGATCGTCACGCTCGGCCTGTACTGGCCGTTCGCGCGCGTCGCGCTGACCCGGCTGCGGCTCGAATCGGTCGGCATCGTCAGCCGCACCCACCTCGACGCGCTGGTCGCGCAGGCCGGCCACGAAGGCGATGCCGCCGGCGACGCGGCCGGTGATTTCTTCGGCATCGACGTCGGGCTGTGAACGCGCCCGCTGCTCCGGCCCTCGAGGTCGACTTCTTCGACGGCCGCAGCGCCCGCAGCCACCACGTGCGCATCCAGGTGAACGGCGAGCGGCTGCTGGTCGCCGGCGACGGCGTCGCGCGCAGCGTGCCGCTGGCCGAGGTGCAATGGCCGGAGCGCACCCGCCACGGCGCACGCGTCGCGCATCTGAAGGACGGCGGTGCGCTGCACTGCACCGACTCGGCGGCGTGGGACGCCTGGGCGCGCGCCAGCGGCCGCGGCGAGACGCTGGTGGTCAAGGCGCAGCAGAGCTGGCGCTGGGTCGGCGGCATCGTCGTCGCGCTGGCGCTGCTGCTGGGCGCCGGCTACCTGTGGGGGCTGCCATGGGCCTCGCGCGCCGTGGTCGCGATGCTGCCGCCTTCGGTCGACCGCGAGATCGGCGAGGCGGCGATGAAGTCGGTCGACGGCCAGCTGGTGCAGCCGAGCGAACTGCCGGCGGCGCAGCAGGCGAAGCTGCGCGCGGCGTTCGAGCGCGCGGTGGCACAGGCCTGGCCGCAGGGCGCGCCGCCGCACCAGCTGCTGTTCCGCCGCGGCAAGGACAAGTCGCTGGGCCCGAACGCGTTCGCGCTGCCTGGCGGCACGATGGTGCTGACCGACGAGCTGGTGGCGCTGGTCGATGGCGACGAATCGGTGATCGTCGGCGTGCTCGGCCACGAGCTCGGCCATGTGCGCCACCGCCACGGGCTGCGCATGCTGGTGCAGGCGACTGCGCTGGGCGTCGTGACGAGCGTGGTGTTCGGCGATTTCAGCAGCCTGCTGGCCGGCGTGCCGCTGGTGCTGGGGCAGGCGGGCTATGCGCGCGATGCCGAGCGCGAGGCCGATGTCGACAGCGTGCACCTGATGAAGGCCGCCGGCATCTCGCCCGACGCGATGGTGCGCTTCTTCGAGAAGATCGCCGAGGAGCGCCGCAAGCGTGCCGACGGCGCCGAGCCCGGTTGGTTGGGCATTGCGATCGCATCGCACCCGGCCGACGACGACCGCATCCGCTACTTCCGCGAGGCCGCAGGCCGCTAGCGCTGCAGCGTCCAGTCGACGCTGCCCGGCCGCCCCGGCAGCGACAGCGTCGCGGTGGCGGCCGGCGTCTGCGCGACGACCTGCCCGCCGCGCACCACCGCGAGCCGCGTCGCGCGCAGCCGGATCGCTTCCACCGGATCGCGCGCCTGCAGCAGCACGAAGTCGGCGCGTGCCCCGGCCTGCAGCCCGTAGCCCTCGAGCCCGAGGATCTTCGCGCTGTTGACGGTGACGGCGTCGAAGCAGGCCCGCATCTGCGCCTGCGAGGTCATCTGCGCCACATGCAGGCCCATCTGCGCGACCTCCAGCATGTCGGCGCTGCCCGATGAGTACCACGGGTCCATCACGCAATCGTGGCCGAAGCCGACGTTGACGCCGGCGGCCATCAGCTCGGGCACGCGCGTCATGCCGCGGCGCTTCGGGTAGCTGTCGTGGCGGCCCTGCAGCGTGATGTTGATCAGCGGGTTGGCCACCGCATGCACCTGCGCCTCGGCGATCAGCGGCAGCAGCTTGCTGACGTAGTAGTTGTCCATCGAGTGCATCGAGGTCAGGTGCGAGCCGGTGACGCGGCCCTGCAGCCCGAGCCGTTGCGTGTGGAACGCGAGCGTCTCGATGTGGCGCGACAGCGGGTCGTCGCTCTCGTCGCAGTGCATGTCGACGCGCAGCCCGCGCTCGGCCGCCAGCTCGCACAGCAGCCGCACGCTCTCGGCGCCGTCGGCCATCGTGCGCTCGAAGTGCGGGATGCCGCCGACCACGTCGACGCCCCGGTCGAGTGCGCGCTTCAGGTTGGCGAGCGCGCTGGGCGAGCGCAGCACGCCGTCCTGCGGGAACGCGACCAGCTGCAGGTCGAGCCAGGGCTTCACCACCTGCTTCACATGCAGCAGCGCGTCGACCGCGAGCAGCCGGTCGTCGCAGATGTCGACGTGCGAACGCACCGCGAGCAGGCCCTTGGCCACCGCCCAGTCGCAGTACTGCAGCGCGCGCTCCACCAGCGCCTGCTGCGTCAGCAGCGGCTTCAGCTCGCCCCACAGCGCGATGCCCTCGAGCAGCGTGCCGCTCTGGTTGACGCGCGGCAGGCCGTGGCTGAGCGTCGCGTCCATGTGGAAATGCGCGTCGACGAAGGGCGGCGACAGCAGCCAGCCGTGGCCGTCGAGCAGCGTTGCGCCCTCGGGCTGCGGCAGCTGGGGGCCGATCGCCTCGATGCGGCCGTCGCGCGCGAGCACATCGTGGCCGTGGCGGCCGTCGGGCAGGGTGACGTTGCGAACGAACAGCATCGGGTTCTCCTTTGACTGGCGTGGCGACTTGACCTGGGAGGTCATCGACTGCAGGTGGCCAGGCCGCGAGGATGCAGCCATGTCCTCTCACTCACTCAACCCCGAAGGAGCATTCATGAATGATGCCAGCACACTCGTTGCCCGCTATCTGGAGGCCTGGAACGAAAGCGATGCGGCACGTCGGGCGCGGCTGATCGCGGAGCTGTGGAGTGCCGACGCGCGCTACACCGACCCGCTGGCCGACGTTCGTGGCCATGAGGCGATCAGCGGCTTGATCGGCGCCGTGCAGCAGCACTATCCGGGTCACCGCTTCGAGCCGCATGGCGCCGTGGATGCGCATGGCCGCTACCTGCGCTTCTCGTGGCAGCTGTGCGATGCCGGCGGACAGGGCGTGGCACGCGGGACCGACTTCGCCGAGCTGCTCGACGATCGGCGCCTGCGCAGCGTCACCGGCTTCCTCGACCAGACCTCACAGTGAACGAAAGGCTCGCCATGAACGGTATCGACCTCGTCCCGCTGGCCGTCGGCCACATGATCGGCCTCGGCGCCATCGGCTCCTGCCTGGGCGTCGGCGTATTGGCCAGCAAGTACCTCGAAGCCTCGGCGCGCCAGCCCGAGCTGATGGAGCCGCTGCAGCAGAAGGTGTTCCTGCTGGTCGGCGTGCTCGACGGCGCGTTCATCATCGCGACCGGCATCGGGCTGTGGTTCGCGACCGCCAACCCCTTCAAGGGCTGAGCGTTCAGGCGGCGGGCGGCTCGTAGCGCGCCGGCAGCGCGAGCCCCGGCCGCTCGTCGTCCCAGGCCATCGCGCTGATGCGCCAGCCGGCGGGCGTCGAGACGAACTGCGTCGAGATCACGCCGCGTGCCGCGAAGGCCTGGCCGTTCAGCGTGCCGGTCTTCGCGTAGGTGCTGGTCCGGTGGGCCACCTGGCCGAACACCTCGGTGATCTCGGCCAGCTCGGTCTCGCGGAACGCCGTCAGCTCGCCGGCCTCGACCGAGCGCTGGCGCGGCGCGATGAACTGCGCGACGCCCGTCACCTCGGGTGCCGGCCCGATGTTGCGGATCAGCAGGCCGCCGTCGATGAACAGCCCGTGCAGCCGCTCGTAGGGCGGGCGTCCGCCGGGCTCGAAGGAGACGGCGTCGAAGAAGGCCTGCATCAGCGCGGCCAGGGCGGTGGTGGGTGTCGGCATCATGGCCGCGGATTGTCCGCGCGCTGTCCGTTGTCCGTCCGGCGGCTGTCCGCGGACACATCGGCACCAGGGGCAATCCACGCCAAGCCCTTGATTCGACGGGACTTTCATCGCCGGCGGGCGCGGGCACGGGCGTTGCAATGAAGCAGGCATGAACGCTGCGAACGACGCCCCGCTGATCCGCGACACCTCGGCCCAGGACCAGCCGTTGCCGAAGCGCCGGATGCGGCCCGGGCCATGGCTCGCGGTCGGCGCGGCGCTGGCGGCCCTGGTCGCGGTGGCGTTCTCGACGCCGGCGCTGCGGTACGGCTTCTCGAGCGGCCCGTCGGTGTCGGCCTCGCGGCTGGTGGTCGCGACCGTGCAGCGTGGCCCGTTCGTGCGCGACATCGCCGCCGAGGGCAAGGTCGTCGCCGCGGTGAGCCCGACGCTGTACGCCGCCGGCGGCGGTGCCGCGACGCTGAAGGTGCATGCCGGCGACCGCGTCGCGCGCGGCCAGGTGCTCGCGGTGATCGACAGCCCCGAGCTGGCCGCGAAGCTCGCGCAGGAGCTGTCGAATGCCGATGCGATGAAGGCCGACGTGCTGCGTGCCGACGTGGATGCGCGGCAGCAGCGCGGTGCCTTGCAGGGCGCATTCGATGCGGCGCGCATTGACCACAGCAGTGCGCAGAACGATCTGGCGCGCCAGCAGAAGGCGTTCGACGCCGGCGCGGTGTCGGGCATGCAGGTCGAGCATGCGCGCGACACGCTGCAGAAGGCGCGCATCGCGCTCGACCATGCCGAGGCCGGCCTGCGGCTGAAGGACGACAGCCTGAAGTTCGACGTGCAGGCCAGGCAGCTCGCGCATGCGCGGCAGCTGCTGCTGGTGAAGGACCTGCAGCGCCAGGTCGAGAGCCTGACGGTGCGTTCGCCGGTCGAGGGCCAGGTGGGGCAGTTGTTCATTGCCGAGCATGCGAATGTCGCGAAGGATGCGCAGCTGCTGTCGGTGATCGACCTGTCGGCGCTGGAGGTGCAGATGCAGGTGGCCGAGAGCTTCGCGCGCGATCTCGGCGTCGGCATGCCGGGCGAGATCAGCGGCAACGGCCACACCTGGCGCGCGGCGGTCAGCACGGTGTCGCCGGAGGTCGTCAACAACGAGGTGGCGGCGCGGCTGCGCTTCAGCGGCGGCGCGGCCGAGCAGCCGAGCCAGCTGAGGCAGAACCAGCGCCTGTCGGTGCGCGTGCTGCTCGACAAGCGCGATGACGTGCTGGCCGTGCAGCGCGGCAGCTTCGTCGACGAATCGGGCGGCGCCCATGCGTACGTGCTGCGCGATGGCGTGGCGGTGAAGACGCCGATCCGTGTCGGTGCGCGCAGTCTCGACAAGGTCGAGATCCTCGGCGGCCTGGCCGTCGGCGACCGGGTCGTGGTGTCCGGTGCCGAGCTGTTCCAGGGCGCCGAACAGGTCGCCGTCAGCCAGTGATTCAACCCATCCAGGAACGAACCGAAGGACTCCCATGCTCAAGATGACCGGCCTGTCCAAGGTCTACCGCACCGAGGTGATCGAGACCCATGCGCTGCGCGCGTTCAACCTGGAGGTGAAGGAGGGCGAGTTCGTCGCGGTGACGGGCCCGTCGGGCTCGGGCAAGACGACCTTCCTGACGATCGCCGGGCTGCTGGAAGCGTCGACCGGTGGCAGCTACCTGCTCGATGGCGTCGAGGTGGGGCAGCTGGACGACAACGCCCGCTCGCGCATCCGCAACGAGAAGATCGGCTTCATCTTCCAGGCCTTCAACCTGATCCCGGACCTGAACATCGCCGACAACGTGGAGGTGCCGTTGCGGTACCGCGGCATGAAGGCCGACGAGCGGCGCCGGCGTGTGCGCGATGCATTGGAGCGGGTGGGGCTGGCCGCGCGCGAGCGCCACTACCCGGCCGAGCTGTCGGGCGGGCAGCAGCAGCGGGTCGCGATCGCACGGGCGCTGGCCGGCAGCCCGCGGCTGCTGCTGGCCGACGAGCCGACCGGCAACCTCGACAGCCAGATGGCACGCAGCGTGATGGCATTGCTGGAGGAGCTGCACCGCTCCGGAGCGACGATCGTGATGGTGACGCACGACCCGCAACTGGCGGCGCGGGCGCAGCGGAACGTGCATGTGGTCGATGGACAGGTCGTCGATGTCTCGGACGAACTTCGTCTGACTGCATCGAGCGAAGTGGTGGCTTGAGATGTCGAACGGCGCGAGCAAAGGCGCGGGTGGGGAGGCTGTGGCTCGCCGGCCGGTGCGGTCTTCGCCCCCTGGGGGGCGAAGACTTCCCTSCGCTGACTGGTTTCATGGCCCGTCCCTATTGGCGCTCCACAGCCTCCCCACCCGCGCCTTTGCCGACACGGCAGCTCCGTGCGTGGTGGTGAAAGAGATTGAACAGACCGACGAAGCGCGCCCACGCCCGCATGCTCAACGGACTGACCGGTCTTTTCCCCCCAACAAGAGCCGGTGGTGCTTCGCGGCGGCTGGGGGTCTGGGCTGGGGGCGATTTCTGRGGCGACGRAGAAGATCGGTTTCGGGGGTGGCGCGCGCCAGCGCGCTTCGTAGACTGACTCATCGGCTGTGTTTGACCACAACGAACGAAGTGAGTGACGGGAGTTTGCCGATGCACCCCCGAAGCCGAGCTTCTTCGTGGAGTCGGCGCCCCCCGGG
>NZ_JBFUGN010000184.1:0-8580 GCF_056402895.1 Rhizobacter sp. P3_B12
GCATCGCGCTGCTCGCCGCGCATGGCGTGGCCGGCAAGCCGATCGCGAAGCTGATGGCGGCGCTGCGCAAGGCCGGCGCGGTGCCGACCGTGATCGCGCCGCGCATCGGCGCGGTCACCACGGCCGACGGCGAGCCGCTGGAGGCCACCGGCTCGCTCGAGAACTCGCCGCCGGTGCTGTTCGACGCGGTGGTGCTGCCCGATGGCCCGAAGGGTGTCGACGTGCTGCTCGGGCTCGGGCAGGCGCTCGAGTACGCGACGCTGACGTGGCGGCACGGCAAGACGCTGCTGGCGCTCGGTGCCGGCCGCGCGTTGATCGAGAAGGCGCAGGTGCCGACCACGCTGGGCGATGGCTCGCCGGACCCCGGCGTGCTGTTCGGCAGCGGTGACGACAAGACGGCCCAGGCCTTCATCGCGGCGGTCGCGAAGCACCGCCACCCGCAACGCGAAGGCGATCCGCCGAGGGTCTGAGTGCTGGCTACTTCGGCCGGGGCGGCTCCAGCGCCGCATCCGGCCGCGAGAGCGTGCCGGTTCGCAGCTGCGCGACGGCCGCCAGCACGGCCTGCGCGACCTGGCGGGTCTCCTGCTGGAACGCGGTGTCGGCATCCAGCGCCTCGTGGCTGTTGAAGTACGGGCCGTAGTAGCCGACGTAGCGGGCGAGCCGCGCACCGTCGCCGGCATCGACGAGCCCCATCCAGTCCAGCCAATCGGCGAGCGCATGCCGCTGCTGCTCGATGCCGGCCACGTCGCCGTGCACGACCAGGCCGTACACGCGGCCGGCCAGGTGTTTCGGGTAGTCCCAGCCGCGTTCCTCCAGCGCCTTCGCTTCGGCCACCTTCTTGCCGTGCGTGCTGCTCGGGTCCGGGTTGCCGCCGTCGGCGCAGACCAGCCGGTCGATCATCAGCTTCAGCGGGCTCGGGGACTGGTACCAGTAGGTCGGTGCGACGATCACGATGCCGTGCGCGCTGACCCAGCGCTCGTAGATCTCGGCCATCCAGTCGGAGGCCTGGTCCAGCGCGTGATTGGGATAGCAGCTGCACGGCCAGTGGCACAGCGGCATCGCGGTGCCGACGCAGCCCTTGCRCGGGTGGATGTGGCGCCCGTACTCCGAGGTCACGAGGCTCAGGTCGAGCAGGTCGGCATCGACGCCGGCGCGTTCGACCTCCTCGCGCACCAGGCCGCTCAGCCGCCAGGTCTTCGACATCTCGCCGGGGCAGGTGCCGTCGTTGCGGGCGCTGGCGCAGATGACCAGCACCCGCGAGCGCGTGCCGGGCTTCGCCCAGTTCGCCTGCGCGGCCTTCAGGCGCTGGTGCGTGTCGAGCCACTCGACCGAGGTCTCGTAGCCCGGGTCCGCGAAGCCCGGGCCGGCCGGGCGGGTGATCGGCGCCTTGCGGCCTTCATCGACGGCGAGCCAGGCGATCGCCTCGAGCCGCGCGATCGCGTCGCGCTCGCCGTCGTACGCCGGGTCCACCCAGCGCTGCCGGAAGCGCCGCCCGAACTCGTCGCGCGTCAGCGGCGTGTCGGCCTGGCCGGTGCGGACCCGGGTCATCTCAAGGGAACGCCATCAGTGAAAGAACAGCGCGATCAGGATGATGATCGGGATCGGCACGCCGAGGAAGAACAGCAGCAGGGATCGCATCAGGTGTCTCCGGTGGTGGGATCGGAATGAAAGGTCTCAGAGGTCGCGCCGGCTGCCGCCCCAGGTCGCGCACAGGCTGGCAACGAAAGCGCCCGCCAGCAGCGAGATGAACAGCCACAGCGATGCGTAGGCCGAGGCCTTGCGCGCCGTGTCGGCCGCATCGCGTGCACGTGCCTGGGCGTCGTTCAGCGCGGTCTGCAGCCGGGCCCAGGTGTCGGTGACGCGCTTCTCGGCGTCCGCCTGCGACAGCCCGGTGCGCTGCGCGACCAGTTGCCCCAGGTAGCGCGTGTCCTCCACCGGCAGCGTCGCGGCGCGGCCGGCGGTGGCGAAGATGCGCGTCACCTCGGCGAGCGGCGCTGCGTCGGCCGGCGCGGCCGGGCTGCCCGTCGCCGTGGCGTCGCGGCGGAACAGCGCGTCGGCGTGGTAGCCCATCAGCTCCGACGCACCGGTCGCGGCCGCCGTGGCCCCCACGGCAGCCGCGCCGGCCGCACCGCCGACACGGGCGCTCGTGCCGACGATGCCCCCGATCGCGCTGCCCAGCAGCGCCGCGGTGGCGAGCGATGCGACCGCCCACGCGAGGAAGCCATGGGCCGTGTCGCGGAAGTAGATCTCGTCGCCGGCCGCATCGGCCCAGCGCGTGCGCAGCCGCCCGGCCAGGTAGCCGCCCATGCCCGACGCGGCGAGCTGCGTCAGCGTGACCCAGAGGATGGTGCCGACACCGACGGCCGCGGCGCTGGCGCCGTCGCGCGCCCACGGCGAGATCGACGACAGGCCCAGCCCGACGCCGAGCACCAGCAGGATCAGCGACAGCGYGGCCGCTGCGGCCGCACCGGCGAGCACCGCGCCCCACGACACCGCGCTGCGCGGCGCCGCGTCGGTTCGCGGTGCGAGGGCGGGTGCGGCGCGCGGGCCTGCGGGGATGCCGACGCCTTCGACGTTGTGATAGGCCATGACCGTGGTCTCCTGAAGGGATGGATCCATCGTCGCCGTGCGTCGGGGCGCGGTGCGTCGGACTGCGATGGCACGCGCTGTAGGAATAGAGCGCGACCGGCAGCCCGACGCCACCACAGCCGCCGGCCGGCCCTTACAGTGGCTTCAACCCAGGAGCACGCCATGTCGAAACGCCAACGCAGCACGCTCGCGAAACGCAGTGCCGAACTCGCCTTCGCGGTGCCGCCGGTGATGGCGCACCGCATCGCCCGCATGGCGCTGGCCGGTGGCCAACCGTCGGCACGCGACCAGCGCGAGTTCAAGCTGATGAGTGCCGAGAAGACCGCTGCCTTCCAGCAGTCGTGGATGGCGATGGGGCTGCAGCTGTGGCGCGCGCAGCAGGCCTTCGCGGTGTTCTGGTGGCGCGCCTGCCTGTCGCCGTGGGGGCCGCCGTCGGCGCAGGCGATCGGCACGCACCTGCAGTCGGCCGCGCTCGGCGTGCTCGGCCAGGGCCTTGCGCCGGTGCACCGCACCGCGGTGGCGAATGCGAAGCGGCTGTCGAGAACCCGGCTGCGATGACGATGGCCACGCCGCCGCTGATGCTGGTCCTGCTGCTGGGCGCGCTGCTGCCGGTGGCGGTGTGGCTGGGCTGGTCGCTGCACTGCTCGCGGCGGCTGCATCGCCATGAAGTGGGCGAGCGGCAACGCACCGCGCAGCTGCTGGCCGATGCGCAGGTGCGGCACACCGAACTGCAATCGCAGCTCGAGGCCCTGGTCGCCGCGCGCACCGCCGCGCTGCAGGCCAGCGAGGCGCGCATGCGCACGATCTTCGCGACCAGCTTCCAGTACCAGGGCCTGCTGGCGCTCGACGGCAGCGTGCTCGACGCCAACGAATCCTCGCTGCGCGGCATCGAGTCGACGCTCGACACGGTGATCGGCCGCCCGTTCTGGGACACGCCGTGGTTCGCCCGCACGCCGGGCATGCCGCAGACGGTGCGCCAGGCGGTGCAGGCGGCCGCCCAGGGCCACAGCCTGCGCCAGGAGATCCGGCTGCTGTTGCCGGCCGGCTGGCGGCAGTTCGACTTCGCGATGCGCCCGGTGCACGACCGCGACGGCGCGGTGGTCGCGATCGTGCCCGAGGCGGTCGACGTCACCGAGCGCCACCAGGCCGAGGAGCGCCTGCGCCAGGCACAGAAGATGGAGGCCGTCGGCCAGCTGACCGGCGGCGTCGCACACGACTTCAACAACCTGCTGCAGGTGATCTCGGCCAACCTGCACCTGGTGTCGCGCCTCACGCACGCCGACGAGAAGGTCATGCAGCGCCTGGCCAGCGCCACCGATGCGGTGCGCCGCGGCGCCAAGCTCGCGAGCCAGCTGCTGGCCTTCGGCCGCCGCCAGGCGCTCGCGCCGCGGGTGGTCAACGTGGGCCGCTTCCTCCATGGCATCGAGGACCTGGTGCGCCGCTCGATCGGCGAGGGCGTCGAGGTCGAGGCCATCGTCTCCGCCGGGCTGTGGAACACCTTCGTCGACCCGACGCAGATCGAGAACGCGCTGCTGAACCTGGCGATCAACGCGCGCGACGCGATGGACGGCAACGGCCGGCTGACGATCGAGGTCGGCAATGCCTTCCTGGACGACGATTACGTGCGCGGCCAGGTCGACATGAAGCCGGGCCAGTACGTGATGCTGGCCGTCAGCGACACCGGCTGCGGCATGACGCCGCAGGTGCTGGCCCAGGTGTTCCAGCCGTTCTTCTCCACCAAGCCGACCGGCAGCGGCACCGGGCTCGGGCTGTCGATGGTCTACGGCTTCGTGCGGCAGTCGGGTGGCCACGTGAAGATCTACAGCGAGCCCGGGCAGGGCACCACCGTCAAGCTCTACCTGCCGCGTGCGCACGAAGGCGCCGACGCGGTCGACGCGACGCCGGGCGGCGGCGCCGAGGCCGGCGGCGACGAGACCGTGCTGGTGGTCGAGGACGATGCCGCGGTGCGCGGTGCCACCGTCGAGATGCTGCAGGAGCTCGGCTACCGGGTGCTGAAGGCGGGCGATGCCGACCAGGCGCTGGTCGTGATCGACGACGCGGTGGCGCACCACGCGGCGATCGACCTGCTGTTCACCGATGTCGTGATGCCCGGCCGCCTGAAGAGCCCGGAGCTCGCCGACAAGGCGCGCGAACGGTTGCCCGGCATCGCGGTGCTGTTCACGTCCGGCTATGCGCAGAACGCCATCGTGCACGGCGGGCGGCTGGACCCGGGCGTCGAGCTGTTGCCCAAGCCCTACACCGCGCAGGCGTTGGCGAGCAAGGTGCGCGCGGTGCTGGACCACGGGCCGCGGGTGACGCAGTGACCATCCGCGGCACCCTGGAACAAGAAGTGTCCGCCGGCCGACGCAATCGGCACCTGACGCTTTTTGAAGGGCGGGGGCGCAGCGTGTCGATGGTCGCGGCAAACGCAGCACCGGCGCGGCCCGGCCGCAAGCGGGGACTGACAAATCGCGGCCGTCGCGGTTGGCCCGCCATGGACCGCTTCTTGCCATTCATCCGACATCGCGCCGGTGGTCGGCGTTCCTCCAGGGATGGAATCGATGTCTTCCAGAAAACCTGGTGCCGAGGATGCGGCGCCGATGTTCCAGCGACTGTGGTCCCGCATCGGCGGTGCGCCGCTGCGGCACGACGCCGATGCCGCTGCGCCCTCGACGATCCAGGACACGGGGTTCCCGTCGGGCAGCGCCTGGGCGGACACCGTGATCGAAGACGACCGGCGCGTCGCGCCCACCGATGATGCGAACAATGGCCTTTCGTGATGTCCTCTCCCGTGACGCGCGCCCCCGCGACGATGCCGCTGCTTCGTACCTCGATGACTTCGGTGATTTCAGTCAGAGTGGACGCGTCGTCGACGACACCCTGCCCCCCACCGAGGCCGCGCCACTGGCCGCTGCGCCCTGGCAGCTCGAGATGGGCGACACTGCTTCGCGCCGCATCGACACGCGCGATCCGATGGAGCCGCTGCGCTTCGATGGCATGGTGCTGCGCCCCTGGACGCGCGACGACGCCCGCGCCATGGCCGAAGCCGTCCGCGAATCGATCGGCACGATCGGCCGCTGGATGGATTGGTGCCACCCCGGCTACGGCGTGCGCGACGCGATCGACTGGGTCGATGACTGCGCCGACAGCCTGGCACAAGGCCAGGCCTGCGAATTCGGGCTCTTCGACGAGCGCAGCGGCCGGCTGGTCGGCGGCGCCGGGCTCAACCAGTTCAACACGATCCACCGCGTCTGCAACCTTGGCTACTGGGTCCGCCAGTCGGCCCAGGGGCAAGGCATCGCGACCCGCGCCGCGCGTTCGCTGGCCAGCTATGGTTTCAGCGCACTGGGTTTCCAGCGCATCGAGATCGTCGTCGCCGAAGGCAACGAGCCGAGCCTTGCGGTCGCCCGCAAGCTCGGCGCGCAGTTCGAATGCCTCGCGCGCAACCGGCTGATGATCCGCGGCAACGCGGTGTCGGCGTGGGTGCATTCGCTGGTGCCTTGAAGGTCATGACGACCCCTCGCCCGGCGGGTACGCCGGTCGATCCCCCGGGGGGATGCGGGCCGGCTTGGGGCGGCCCGGCGCTCGGCCCTACGGAACCGCGGGGTAGGGGCCGGTGCCTTCCGGCCACGGCGTCAGCACCTCGACGCCGCTGTCGGTCACCGCGACCATGTGCTCCCACTGCGCCGACAGCGAACGGTCGCGCGTGACCACCGTCCAGCCGTCGGGCAGCGTGCGCGTGCCGGCCTTGCCGGCGTTGAGCATCGGCTCGATCGTGAACACCATGCCCGGCGCGAGCCGCAGCCCCTGGCCGGGCTGGCCGTAGTGCGCGACCGTCGGCTCGTCGTGGTAGATGCGGCCGATGCCGTGGCCGCAGTACTCGCGCACGACGCTGAAGCCCTCGCGCTGCGCCACCGACTGGATCGCGTGGCCGACATCGCCGAGCGTCGCGCCCGGCCGCACCGTGCGGATGCCCGCGCGCATCGCCTCGTAGGTGGTGTCGACCAGCCGGCGCGCGAGCGGCGACACCTCGCCGACCAGGAAGGTGCGGCTGGTGTCGCCGTACCAGCCTTCACGGATCACCGCGACGTCGATGTTGACGATGTCGCCATCGCGCAGCACCTCGCCTTCGGACGGGATGCCGTGGCACACCACCTCGTTGACCGAAGCGCAGATCGTCTTCGTGTAGCCGTGGTAGCCGACATTGGCCGGCACCGCTTTCTGCACCTGCACGATGTGCTCGTGGCACAGCCGGTCGAGCTCGCCGGTGCTGATGCCGGCCTTCACGTGCGGCGCAATCATCTGCAGCACCTCGGCGGCCAGCGCGCCGGCGGCACGCGCCATCGCGAGGTCGGCGGGCGGGTGGAACTTGACGTGGCGCGCCGGGCGGCTGCTCTGGCCATTCCCCTGGCGGTTCACCGGGCCGCCCTCCGCGGGGCGCGCAGCGAGGCCGCGCGCGGCGCTTCCGGCTTCACGAACGTCAGCCCCGGCTCCTTCGACTGCGCGGCGCGCAGCATCATCTGGCAGATGTCGCCATAGCTCAGCGCGGGGTGCAGCTCGGCCAGCATGCCCACCCGCATCCAGTGCTCGGCCTGCGCGTTGATCGAGCGGCTCAGCGCATCGCTCGCGCTGCGCAGGTTGTCATGCATCTGGTCTGAAATCTTCACGATGCCCATTGGTTCGCCATGAATTGGTACTGAGTGAATGGGTGCCGAGAAAGCCGGCGATGTATGGATCATATATGGTTCGTATATTACCAGCGCGGCGCCGCCGCATCCCGATAGACTGCGCGCGGCCTGCCCCCGAGCACCGACGAACCGGAGAACCCCATGCCCCCGCGTAACGAAGCCGACGGCTTCCTGCCCCGCATCCAGATCGTCACCGCCACGAAGCGCTATCTGCTCGGCGGGCCCGGCGCGGTGCCGGCCGGCGTGGCGCGGCCCCGTTCGCTGGCCAACGAGGCGCTGCGCTGGAGCTACGTGCTGCGCAGCCGGGAGCGCTGGCGCGACATGCCCGACGTGGCCGACCGCCACCAGGTCGACGCCACCGCGACGCTGAAGGCCTTCGGCTTGACGGACGAGGCGCTGCGCGAGATCGCGCAGGCCGGCCGCGTCGTCGTGACGATGCCGTTCGAGGCCGAGAGCATCGGCTGGGAAGGCCGCATCTTCCCGTGGGAGTTCGTGCTGTCGCGCGCCACGCGGCGCTACCGGCGCACCGGCGGGTCCGCTGCAGCGGGCGGATCCGGCCTGACGGTGATGCGCCACTTGGACCTCGCCGACCGGGCGCCCTTGCCGGTACGCCGCATGGACGGCCGGGTGCTGGTCGTCCAGAGCCTGCCCGGCGCGCTCGCGCAGGCCTATGACGCGACCGACGAGACCGAACGCGTGCGCCGCGCCTTCGGCCTGGCCGGCRACGACCCGCGCTGGCGCGTGGCCGTGAACCCGACGCTCGCCGAGCTGACGGCGCTGTGCGCGGCGTTCCGGCCGGAGATCGTGCACGTCTGCGGCTTCGACAACCATGAAGGCATCGCGAAGCTGGCAAGCGGTGCAGGCACCGACGTGGCGGTGACGCTGCATGACGAGCAGCGCAGCGCCGCCGACTGGCAACGCGACGACAAGGGCGTCGTCGACGGCGTCCTGATGCGCCGCAGCGACGGCCTGCCGGTGATGGTGGCGCCGCCCGAGCTGGCCCATGCGCTGACCGGCGGTGGCCGGCACCGGCCGTTCTTCGTCGGCCTGAACCTGTGGAACTCCGCGGCCCGCATCGCACCGCAGCTGCTGCCGGCCGGCGTGCTGGCGGCGATGGGTTTCCAGGATGCGTTCGACGATGCGCTGGCCGAGTACTTCTTCGAGACGCTGTATGCGCAGCTCGCGGCGCAGGCCTGGAACCTGCCGGTCGCCTTCGAGCAGGCCTGGGCCGCGACGCGCGCGCAGGTCGACCTGGTGCCCGGCACCGGCATCGCGCTGTGGGCGCGCGCGCCGCTGGTGGCGC